>JBKDHA010000067.1:0-30692 GCA_046335555.1 Bacteroidota bacterium | reverse complement strand
AACGATTCCGCAAGGTGAAAGAAACATACAGAGGAAGACTATATGGCCGCGAAGACAGACTTATGCTTATTTGCTGTGCTTTGCATAACTTGAGAATCGAAGCTAAATTTGTTTAGTCAATTAATCGGTATAGTGTCTATTATACTCAACTAATTTGGAAGTTAACTGGCAAAATTGCACAGTTACATAGCTTCTTTTACTGAAAACAATTTTAATCTCCTCTTCTCTTGAATTGATTTTTGATAATATCCGTAAAACAAAATTGATAACGTCTCAAGACTCGCAATAGTTCTTCAGCCATTTCATCGCTATAATTTTCAAATCCGGGAGATGATTTTAATTCATTAAAACTTAAACGTTTTTTAGGTTTTGAGTATATAATTTTTTAGTTGGGTTTTGGGTGAACCGGACTCTAACTCGCAAATAATTCATCATCAATGCAACTAGAAATTCGGATTATTTAACCACTAAACTATCGAAATGATTTTTTATTTGAAATTCATTGATTCTACTGGGGTTTAGAAACAAAAAAGCAGACTATTAAAAAATAGTCTGCTTAAGTACCCCGAGCCGGACTCGAACCGGCATGTCAGTGAAGACAATGGTGTTTGAGACCATCGCGTCTACCAATTCCGCCATCAGGGCATTACCGATTTTGCATTGATATACTTAAACCGGGTTGCGAAAATACTGTTTTCAAACGATCAGACAAAAAACCAGAGAAAATAAAGGAATAAAAGCACCCAGAGGATATCAAGGAAATGCCAGTAAAGTGCCAGTGACGAGATGCGGGCGCGCTCCAGCGGACTGGAGAAGTAAAGCAAACTTTTTACTTGATCGCTGCGGTGGTTGACTACGCGAAACATGCTGATGAACAAGTAAATGAGTCCGCCGGTAAGGTGCAGAATGTGCAGACCTGAAATGATGAACAGGAATGCGGCTCCCGGAGTTGAGCGAAGTGCGCTGATTTCGTTGCGGGGGCTTTCGGGAACGCCGTAGAGTGTAAGCTTTGCATTCCACAGCTGCTGCCAGCCTAAAAACTGTGTGATGCTGAACGCTGTACCCAGCGCAAGTGTAATGAGCAAAAAGTTGAGCAGCACTGTTCCATCGTCTTTTACAAAGGCGCGACGGGCACGATCAATTGTGTAGCTGCTGAGCAGGATCAGTGCAGTGCTGAAGAAAAACCATTTCGGGAAGGGCTGTCCGCTCAGGTACTCGCCCGGCTTGTAGAGCGCAAACAGCACCATGAGTGTGAGAAACAGCACAGTAATACCGCCCAGTAAAAACCGGATGACTGTGCTTACCGGATGCAATTTGAGAAACCGGGCTACAATGCCGCTTTCTTCTTCGGGAGCTTTCTTAACGCGTGGCATATAATCAATAACAAACTACAGGGCGGCTTGTTGCCGGGCGGATCAAAATTGCCAAATTTGAGGTGATGATAAAATTTTTGTTTTGCTTTTTGCTGGCCGCCCCGGCAACATTGTGCGCTCAGGAGCTTTTTGAAACCGGGCTTATCAGCTCTCAAACTGTGCAGCAATGGCGAACTGCCGAAATTGGCGTGCGCATTCCGGCTGCCGACCGCAGGTTCCGAATGTTTGTTGCCGGTGAAGCGGGCGGAAAAAATCCGTACAGCATTTACAATATGAACCTGCGGGCGGTATTTACCTGCGGAAATCTGCGCGATACGGTTCAAGCTTTCTGGTTTGAGCAGCCTGTAGTGAACCGAGCTGAAAACCGGTATGATACGCAGCCCGCAGAATGGCCATGGCGCATCAGGTTTGCTCCACCTGCGCCGGGCGAATGGACCATGCAACTTTTAACGGCAGCTCCCGGTGAACCGGCGGCTCCTGTTCAAACAAACATCCGGCTCAACTGCGTGAAATCCGACCGGCACGGATGGCTGAAAGTTGCGCCCGATAACCGGTATTTACAGTT
The DNA here is from genome assembly GCA_046335555.1 of Bacteroidota bacterium. Lineage (GTDB taxonomy): Bacteria > Bacteroidota > Bacteroidia > Palsa-965 > Palsa-965. The sequence continues at coordinate 28,754 of JBKDHA010000067.1, read as the reverse complement.
TTCTGACGGAACTCCGTTTTTTGCAATCGGGCAGAATATTGCCTGGGCTGATGTGCCAAACCTGAAAGGACATGCAGGGCCGCCGCCTGTGTATATGGGCGGATATGAAGATGTGTACCGCTACCTGAATTTATTGCCCGACTGCGGCGGGAATTTCGTGCGCATTGTACTCACTCCGTGGTGCGGCGGGCTTGAAGGAACTACGGCAGGGAATTACCGGCAAGATCATGCAGCCGCACTCGACAGTATGATTCACATTTGCGAAGAACGCGGCATTTATGCTCAGGTGAATTTCGAATTTCACTATGGCTACAATGTGCCCTGGCTGCATGAATGGAAGTGGGAAAAACATCCTTTACGCAGCGCTGCAAATCTGAATAACTATCTTGAACTGCTCAGTAACGATTCTGCTATCAAGCTGCAACAGCAATTGATACGCTATTTCCATGCCCGTTTCGGCAGCAGCCCTAATCTGGCGGTGTATGAATTGATCGGCGAAATGGACAGCTGGAAAGACTTTGAAGAGCGCCGGGATTTATTTTCGACATGGATAAGCGGCAGCGCTGAATTTATACGAAACGAACTCAGCGACCGCGATCATTTAATTACAGTATCGCTGGCCACTCCGCCTTACGGAACTATCTATGATATAAAAGGAGTACAATTGATAAGCATACATCATTACACAAACAATCTGACCGATAATCAGTGGCGCTACCGGATAGTGAACGGAAGCGGTGTGTTTGGCGAAAAACGCGGAACAATGCGCAGATACAATAAGCCAAGCCAGTTTGGCGAAATGGGCATGATAAGCGGTGCCGATCCCGACGACTATTCCTGGTGCAATGATGTGAGCTTTCACAACGCACTGTGGGCTACCAGTTTTTCGGGATGTTTTGGCACTGGCCTCAATTGGTGGCAATGGAAAAACGATGCATACCGCATAAATAATTTTCCGCCTCTGGCTGCTTTTTTGAAGGATGTAAATATGTCGGCACTGCCCGAAACCGGAATGCAGGACCGAAACGGATTAGAAGTTTTCTGGTGTGCTGATGCGGCAGGGACAAAGGCGGCAGGATGGCTGCACAATACAAGTTACTGGTGGGGCAACATGAGTAATGATTGCCGCGACAGACACGGGAAACAGATGCCTCTGCCCCGCGATAACGACAAGATTGATGCTCCTGAAAACAGAGGAGGAAGAACAATAATTATAGATAATCTGAAACCCAGCAGCGATTTTATGGTTCGCTATTTCAGCACCAGAACTAAAGATCAGGTTATAAAGGAAATCAGTGTGAAGAGTAACCGGTTGGGAAAATTAAAGCTGGAACTTCCGGGGGATATTGCCGACTGTGCTTTTAAAATTAGTTTGAAAAAAGGAGTGCTGATAACGCCTTCGTTTTAACTACTGATTAAGTGCCGGTGGTTTCGACAGGCTCAACCACCGGGGGGGAATATGCTTGCGGTGGTTGAGCTTGTCGAAAACAACCGCCGGAGCAATATGCTTTGGGTGGTTGAACTTGTCGAAAACAACCAACCAACCCACAAATAAAAAACCCGCTCTTGCAGAGCGGGTTTTTCAGGTAACTATCTCGACAAATAATTATGCACGACGAACGTTAACTGCGTTGGGGCCTTTACGACCTTCCTGAACTTCGAAAACAACTTCGTCGTCCTGACGAATTTCTTCTTTCAGCCCGGAAACATGAACAAAGATGTCTTTTCCGTCATCATTAGACTTGATGAAGCCGAATCCCTTTGTTTCGTTGAAGAATTTTACTGTTCCAGTTTTCATTGATTTGATTGAATAATTGATTTTGCCAAAGATATACTATTTTCAGTCTTTGTTAACATTTTCCTCTAATCTGTTGTGGAATTATTTACAAAGCCCTGATTAAAAGGCAATTACATTGTTGCGTTTTTTAGGTTCTACCTGTTGAAAAACTTGTCTTATTTGCAGTTTATACCTACATTTGCAGCCCTAAAAACGATTGCGCGTGTCATCATTAGTCAAAATTTTTGCAGGTACAGCTTCGCGGACATTTGCGGAGAAGTTGGCTGCATCTTACGGGCAACCGCTCGGGAATTCGACTTTTCAGCGCTTCAGCGATGGCGAATTTCAATCTTCGTATGAAGAAACGGTGCGCGGTGCTACGGTTTTCATCGTGCAATCGACCATGCAGCCTACTGATAATTTATTTGAGATGCTGCTCATGGTTGATGCTGCAAAACGTGCTTCTGCCAGTGAAATTATTGCGGTAATGCCGTATTACGGGTTTGCCCGTCAAGACCGTAAAGATCAGCCGCGTGTAGCCATTGGTGCAAAATTAGTAGCAGATATGCTGGCTACGGCTGGTGTTCACCGCATTATGACCATGGATTTGCATGCCGATCAGATTCAGGGATTTTTTGATGTTCCGGTAGATCATCTTTATGCATCTACACTTTTTATTCCGTACATCGAAAGCCTGAATCTTGAGCATTTGACAATGGCCGCTCCCGACATGGGCGGATCGAAACGTGCAAATGCGTATGCAAAGCACCTTAAATCAGACATTGTTATCTGTTACAAACAGCGTTCGCGCGCCAATGTAATTGACAGCATGACGGCTATCGGCGAAATCGAAGGCCGCAATATTGTTCTCATCGACGACATTATTGATACCGGCGGAACACTTTGCAAAGCTGCCGATATGATGATGGAACGCGGAGCACTGAGTGTACGTGCTTTCTGCACACATCCTGTGCTTTCGGGCAAAGCGTATGAGAATCTGGAGAAATCCAAAATCACCGAACTGATTGTTACCGATACCATTCCGCTGCGTCAGGAAAGCAGTAAGATTAAAGTGCTGTCGGTAGCCGAAATGTTTTCTGATGTGTTTCACCGCATCGTGAATCATGAGTCAATCAGTTCACATTTTATTATCTAGAATTTTTTCAATCAATCAATACCAACACAAAAACCAATGAAATCAGTAGCTATGAGCGGTTCGCGTCGTGCGAACGTAGGGAAAAAAGATGCTAAAGCGCTGCGAGTTCAGGATCTTGTGCCGTGCGTACTGTACGGTGGTGCTGATCAGACTGCATTTTCGGTTGCGTATGCGGAATTCAAGCCGCTCGTTTTCACACCGGACGTGCATACTGTAGAGCTTACCATCGACGGCGTTGCCCACAAAGCAATTCTGAAAGAGCTTCAGTTGCATCCCGTTACTGACCGTATCCTCCATGCCGACTTCCTCGAAGTAGGCGACGGCAAAACGGTCACCATGAGCTTGCCCATTAAACTTACCGGTAACTCGGCAGGTGTTAAAGCAGGTGGCAAACTCACCAAGAAAATGCGCAAAATCAAGGTTCGCGGACCGATTGACAAGATGCCGGGAGAAATTTCGCTCGACATTACAGCACTCGACCTCGGCCAGTCTATCCGCGCAGGTGAAGTGAAACTTGACGGTCTGACACTGCTCGACGCTGCATCACTTACAGTGGTTACCATCAAAACCACACGTAACGTTGCAACAGTAGCTCCTGTTGATGACAAAAAGGCTAAAGCCAAAAAATAAGTTGTTGTGAAATACCTTATCGCGGGACTCGGCAATATCGGCGACGAATACTCCGGCACCCGCCACAACATTGGATTTTCAGTACTGGATGCTCTTGCCGGAGCATCCAGTGCTGTTTTCAGACACGACCGTCACGCCTTTGTGACTGAAATAAAGCACAAGGGTCGCATACTTGTGCTGATTAAACCCACCACCTACATGAACCTGAGCGGAAAGGCCATCCAGTATTGGATGCAGGCCGAGAAAATTGCGCAGGAAAACGTGCTGGTGGTTACTGATGATATTGCTTTGCCGTTCGGCACTATCCGCATCAAAGGCAAGGGCAGCGATGGCGGACACAATGGTCTCAAACACATTCAGGCCACGCTGAACAGTGTTGAGTATGCTCGCCTGCGTTTTGGTGTTGGCAGCGAATTTTCGAAAGGCCGGCAGGTGGATTATGTGCTCGGGAAATGGAATGCCGATGAGCAGAAATTACTCCCCGAGCGTTTGGAGAAATGTTGTGAAGCAATTAAAGCTTTTACAACCATTGGCATTGGACTGACGATGACCAATTTTAACGGGAAGTAGTTAGCTGAAATAATCTATCTTTTCTGCTAGCAATTCCTCAACCAGTTCGCGCATTGCAGTAATGTCGGTTTGAGAATAAACAAAATCAGCGTGCAAAAGCCTCCAGCGATCCACAATGATTACATCGCTAAGTACAGTTGGGTAAGCCCATTTGTTTGATGTGTCTCTGAAATTGTGTGGAATAAACAAAACCGTAGCCGGTTTATTCCGAAATTGAAAAAAACTTTCTTGAATAACGGGGTGAGCCTCTAATTGTTTATCCACCCAATCCTGCCCACAACCACACTGAATAAAAATTAGTCCTGAGTTGCTTTGATAATCACCCCATTTTTGATAACAAACAATATCTATCCCGAAATCACCATTTGTGTTCGCTCTCACCACATTTCTATCAATATCAGTTCTTAAATTCAGATTTAATTGTTCTGCCAGTATTTCTAATCTTTCCAATCCATTTCCTCTAAAAACTGAATCATGTGAACGGGCAGTTCCAAAGTGCAATGCCTGAAACTGCTGCTGAAACATAGCCTCAGAAATTGACAGCGATATTCGCTCAAATAAATTACTCAATTCGTGAAGCCGGCTTCTACAATAATCAAGATTTGAAGCTAAAAGAAAGAATAAATAGGGCTGAAAAATATCTTCACTGATATTCGACTTTATACTGATAGCGTATGTATTCAAATTGATAACAAACGGATATTTTTCAGAAAAATGCCTTTGTCTTTGGGCGAGAAACTCAAATCGCTGCCTTAATACAGACGTAAGTTTATCATCAGCTTTCTCAAGATTTTCGTCAAAATCCGCAACATCAGAAGTGCCAAGCGCATCATTCGAATCACCTATTGCTTCGTCATTCAGTCTGTTTTGTAATTCATCAACTTTTATGTAACCACCATTAGTTAATAAACACAATAATTCAATATAATCAGCCCACTTGTTCTGATCTGTATTATATTTTCTTTGTGGCGCGGCCGTAATTTTTGTTTGAATTGAATCCATTAATCAAGTCGTTTCAATGGACTTTCCTTATCAAGAGCTGCTCTGTATAAAACTTCAACCACCATATTTATTTCTTTTAACTCGCTCTTCAATCCATTTTCCCCGCTTAATAGATGAATATTGCTTTGTGCCTGCTTCAAATATGCTAAAGCCCTTTCAATTGAGTTTTTAATTATATCATTGGGGATACTCGTGAGTAAAACAGCCTCTTCTAATGATTTCCCATTTTTAAATGCTTCAAGAGCTTCGGGTACCTGCACAACGGCATTTAAAACAGATATATTACGCGACTCGCCTACTCTAGTTCGGTTTTCAGTGTTTCTTTCATAAAGCCAGAAAACAAGATCACGCAAATTTACATGATTTAAATATTGAAGAGGATCATCTAATTTGGTATCAATACGAAGAAACTCTTTTGTTCCTGAATACCTAAGTGCGGCATCATTCAATAAAGAAAATTCAAAATTCTCGTCCGAAAGCTGAGGTATGCGATAAAAGTTTTCTTCTTCGATAATTTCAAACAAGCGATACGAAGTAACAATATTGCGGACATAATCCATCCGGCTGCCTATTGCCTTAGCTAATTGCCTGTATTTATCTCTCTCTGAAACGTTAGAGCCAATAAGTGTATATAATTTACGCAGATAACGAGCTTTGGCAAGTGCGCCCCAACTTTTTATACCTGTTACATGTCTAAACCCAAGATATTGCTGAACTTCTGCTTCAGAACTATACTCAATTACAGGCAACGATTCAGGAATCTGAATGCCAGCACTTTGCATTTCAGCGATCAATTCATGCAAAGTTTCTCTTCTTGAATCAGCAATTTCTGGCGAATGCAATAGTTTAACTGATGCCAATCGTCGGTTGCCTTCCACTACGGTATAATGACCTGCTTCACCATCCTTTGGAATAACCAACAAAGGCTCACCAGTAAAAAAACCATTCTGAGCAATGGAGCCAATGAGTTCCAGTAACGAAGCATCCATCAACATCCAGTTAATTACAGTTGCCTCGTTGCTGTTGCGATAAGCAGTTGGCAAACGCGGATTACCGGGATCTAGATGTAGATTTTGAACGGAAATTGATTGAATGTTCATCTGTTGTGTTTGCATAAAAGTACTAATCTCAATGCAAATCTTGCAAACCAGTGCAATTTTTGAGAATAATTGTGTTTCTGAACTTGACGGCTGTACACAGGCTATGAAATCCTTTTTTATTTCACTTTCTGAAACAACCGGTTCGGATTCTTTGCCCGGAGCTTGTACCTCACATCACTTTCCAATTCACGGGCAAAGCGGGCTGAACCGAAACTGCTACCGTCGGCCGAATCATCGAAAAGGATAAAACCACCGGGAGCCAGAAACTGATCGGCATTTTCGAAATCGCGGCGGCAGTAGTCGTAGTCGTGGTTGCCGTCGATATACACGAAGCTGAACTGTCCGCCGGCGCTGAAATTGCGGCCGAGTTCATCGGTAAGGTTTTTCTGCTGTTGCCAAGTTTCAAAAAACGCATCCGACAGCATTCTGAATGCAAACGGCTCGCGGCCGGGGCTGAAAAAGCTTGTGTTGCGGATATAGCTTTCGCGGATAAATTCGGCGTAATTATCGCGCGTAATGTCTGGATTGGCAGCCAGATACTTCAGGTAATTTGCATCAGGCGGATGTTCATCGTTGTAGCCGCGCACGAGCCAGGGATCAACCGAAATAATGGTGTTCGTGCGGTTGTGTTTGCGCAGCAGCCAGTTGATGATATTAGCAGAAAGTCCGGCATGTGCTCCGATTTCGAGAACAGGATGCTGACCGGGCAGTTCGCTGATGGCCAGTTCAAAGCAATAAATATTGCCTTTGTGCTGCATGCCGGCATTGGAAACCAGCAGCCAGTTGATGTATTCATCTGAAGCATCAATAAAACTGCTGCCGGGGCTGATGATGTTGCGAATGCGCCGGGTAAATGCGTTCATCGTTCTGTATTTTGTGGCGGAGCAATTGCGTGCGACTGAAATTCGCGGGGCGTTTTCCCGGTAATCTTGCGAAACACGCGATTGAAATGCGATACATTCCCGAAGCCGCACGAATAGGCAATTTCTGCTACCAGCTGATCGTCTTCTGAACGCAAACGGCGGCAGGCTTGCTCAACGCGTACGGCATTGAGAAAGGTAACATACGTTTTGCGGGTATGCTTTTTAAAGAACCGGCAGAAGGCTTCGGGAGTCATGTGTACCAAAGCAGCCGCATCACTCACGCTTATGTCTTTATCAAAGTTTTTGAGCGTGAAATCGTAAATGGTATGCATGCGGGTTCCTTCTTTTTCAGAAAGATCTTTGGTAGCATTTACATCCGAAAGCGGCTGCAGACTGCTGTGGTGCAGTACTTCTTCGGCAAGCTGCAAAAACGCCATGAGCCGGGGAATGCCTTGCTGCACACGGATTTTGAGGAAAGCCTCCGTCATGTTTACATAGTTCTCCGGCTCAATCCGGAAACCGCGGCCCGAACGACTCACAAATTGACGAAGCGCCTGAAGTTCAGGGATGTCAATTAGACCGGCTGTATCCTGCGAAACATCAAAATAAACTGAAATTGACTGGGCTTTGAGCCAGGCTTTGTTCTGAAAATAAATCGGATCGCACCTGAAAACATGAGGCAGGTTAGGCCCGAACCAGTATATATCGCCGGAAGAGAATTGGCCGGTGTAGTTACCGGCAATGAGTGTGCCTTCGCCCTTGAGAATCCACGTAAGCTGTACTTCTTCGTGCTGATGAAGGTAGGTGTAGAAGTGTGGCTCAATCTCTTCTTCAACAATAACGGAGGTCTCGCCTACAATCGGTATTTTGAAAGGAAGAGCTTTCATGAGTCCAGGTAATATTTTGGTGCTTTGATGCAATATTAATCAACCTAACCGAAGAAAAAAGCGCTTTAGATCAAAATCGGCAAAAAAGATGCTAAAATCAAGTTACCTAAATTGGTTTTCAGCAGCATACATTTGCAATGTAGTCTTAACAAATGGGTTTTGGGACTGGACTGCGGCGGTAATGTTGTCGCTCAACAATCTTCCGCTTAACACATCAACAATGCAAGAAGACCGGTTGCTGAAGCCGGTCTTTTTTGCGTTTACCACTTTCATCGGTAAACAATATCTGAATAAAATGGAATCAGTTCTATATTTTGTTATTTTGCAATAACCTACATAAACAGCATGAAATCCCTTTTCACAAAACTTCTCCCGGCATTATTTCTTTTTTTACCGCTAACCAATAATGCGCAGATACAAATGTGCATTGACCAGGCTGTTGAGCAACACGATGTTGCAGCCGGCAGCGGCAGTGGTGTTTATGCGGCAAACACACAATGGTCGAACGGCTCCACGATAGCTGTAAAATTTACAGGTGGCTCGGCTTACGTTCGCGGCAAAGTGCAGTTGTATGCCAAGCTCTGGGAAAACTATGCCAACATACGTTTCAACTTCATCAGTTCCGGCACTGCTGATATTCTTATCTCGTTTAACGAAGGTGGTTCGTGGAGTCAGATCGGTACTAATTCCAAAGCTGTAGCAGCCTCGGGCCGTCCGTCGATGAATTTTGGTTGGTTCAACGAAAGCACCCAAGAAGATGAATTTAAGGCTACAACGCTGCACGAGTTTGGACATGCGCTGGGCTTGCTGCACGAACACATGAATCCGCTGAGCAACATCAAATGGAACCTTCCGGTGGTGTATAACTACTATTTTATGAAGCAAGGCTGGTCGAAAGAACAGGTCGATCAGCAGGTGCTTACACGCTACAGTGTTGATCTTTCCAATCAGGTTTATGATCCTGTATCCATCATGCACTATCCGGTTGATGCCCGCCTGACGCTTAACGGTTATTCGGTGGGCTGGAACTCAACACTTTCATCGGGCGATATAAAACTGATCGGCGAAATGTATCCAAAGCGAACAGTTGACTTGCCTGTTTTACAGCCGCCTGTTACTTCAGGGCCACAACCGCAATGCTCAGATGTATTTGTGGAAGTAGCACACAATGTGTTTGAAAACGGGGTGAAGGGAATGCGTATTGAAACCACATTTGATATTCGGAATGCACGCGGACAGGGATGCCTGCTTACTGCCTATTTCTACAAACAGGATGGCACGCCGCTGAAGGATTTCAACAATACTTTTCGCACCAAAGACAATGACGTGGCAGCATTGACCGAATTTAAACCCGGTTTCGATGATACAAAGTTCACCCGATTGGGCGTATTTCTGCCTTACGATGAACTGCACATGGGCGAAGGTGATCACAAGTTGAAATTTACCGTTTCGCTTTGGGATGGTTCAAGCCGAAATCTCTACCGCAGCGGCACTTACCTTTTTAATTTTACAAAAGGTGCAATTGTGAGTGATCTTGGGGCTTTATTTTCTTTTGATAATCAGGCCGACCGACTTTTTATAAGTCCGCAGTTCACCATCAGAAACGGGCAAAATCAGCAGTATCAGCTTTGCATATTTTTCTATTATCAAAATGATGTGCCGTTGCACAATAGCGCAGGTGAAAATTTAAAGTACTGCACCAATTTTACGCCCGGCTATCAAACCACCTATTACAACAGGTCGATGAACAGTGATTTTACAATGAACATTCCTTTCAGTTGGCTTAATCTGAACTCCGGACACCACGACATGAAGTACTATGTAGCATTAATGAGCAACGGAAAAATAATAGCTCAGAGTCCGTGGTATTTATTTTCGATGGATATGAACTGATGCGGTAACTATGATGTGTAAGCGCTGGCCTGCACAAACGAATAGAAGAAAACTGCATTCGGGTCTTTAGATACTTTGTGCATTTCTTCTTTCATCTTGTCAACCGTTTCTTGCGTTACATAGCCTGCACTGAGCATCTGAGGTACTCCGCTCTGCAGGAGTTCGCTCCAGAAAGCGATCATTTCGGCGCGGCGAGCGGGCTGGCGGTTATCGAGATGTATAGTTTTTACTTGTGTGCGGATATTACTGTAACCAAGCGAAAGCAAAAGATTTCCGAGCTTGGCACCTACAAACGGATCGCCGCCGTTGTCGTACTGCCAGTCGTTGTAGCGCATCCAGTAATGCCAAACATTGGGCGAATAAGGTTCGAGAAAGAAGGTTGAGTTGAGCACTTCGGTCATGTAAACAACGCTTCCGGGTTTGAGTACGCGGCGCACTTCTGACAATACTTTTTGCGGACTGGGAACATGTTCCAATACCCAGCAAAGGAAAGCGCCGTCGAACGTTGCTGACGAAGGCAAATCCATATCCATAGCATCCATTTGCCTGATGGTATAGCGGTCTTTTGCAACAGCATTTGACGAAAGCGCTTGTTCGGCACGGGCTATTTGCGCAGGCGAAAAATCGAGGCAGGTAAGTTCAAGATCAGGAAAGCGGCGCAGCAAAATTTGCGATTGTGCCCCTACTCCGCTGCCTACTTCGAGCAGTTGTTTTACGCTGCTCAAATCAATATCGTTGTAAATAATGTTTTCGAGAAAGCGGGCCTGGCGATAAAGCCTATCCTGTTCCTGCGTTGTAAAACCGTGTAGATAATTGCTGTCGGTGCTCATTTTGTGCTGTGTGTTTGAAAACAGGAAAGGCAATAATGGTCAAACAGATGATGTAACACTTGCCGGATTATATCTCTTCATTAACCGTTCATCATTATACAGCCTTCGTCTTTTGACGCACCAGTTCCTCCTGCGATCTTTCCATGCTCACTAGCGGCAATGCATAAATCTCCGGCAAAATATTGTTGTATTCAGCATTGAGCCGCTCAACAATAAGGCTAAACAACAATGCTTTGGTTTTGCAAATGAGCAGGTAGCGGGGAACTTCTGCAATTTTTCCGGCAGCATTAAGTTCAAGTTTCCTGATGGTATCAATGCGTACATCGGCAACAAGCCGTTCTTTAAGCAAAACTTCTGCTATTTCAAGAAGCTGCTTGTCGTCTGCTGCCGCAATATGTAATAATATCATAGTTGCTTTTTAGCAGGTAACGGCTAAAGTAGTGCCAATGTTGGATTCCCGAGTGTGTATTAAGCGAAATCTAATCTATATACTCAGCTATCGGCTCCGGTAATATCGTTCTTGTCGAGCATTTTGTCGTACTCTTCATCAATAGGTCCCCATAGTTCAATTTTGTTTCCTTCGGGATCCATGATCCATGCAAAACGGCCGTATTCATAGTTCTGTGCTTCACCAATTTGTTCGATACCTTGTTCTTTCAGTTGTGCAAGTAAAGCATCGAGATCATCAACTCTGAAGTTGATCATAAACTCTTTTTGGGAAGGCGCGAAGTATTCGGTCGTGTTTTTGAACGGACTCCAAATTGTGTATCCGTTTTGTTCGGGATGTGCATTTTTGCGCCAAACAAAAGATGTTCCGTAATCGCCGCTTTGTATGCCGAGATGAGTACGATACCATTCGTTCTGTGCTTTCGGATCGTTTGCTTTGAAGAAGATGCCGCCGAGGGAAGTTACTTTAGCCATGTGAGTGTTTGTTTGGTAAAACAAAGCTAAGAAAAACAAAAAGCCCTCTCCGCATAAAGCAGAAAGGGCTTCTTTCTTCAAAACCTATCCTTCAGTGGCAGTATTAGCTGCCGCAGGCTTCGCAGGCATCCGGATTATCAAGCGAGCAGGCGATTTCGGCCAAACGCTCGGCTGTAATTTCTTCGGCACTTGAATTTACTGCTGCGGGTGCGGGTAAAGAACTTTCGGGTGTAACCTGCAGCGCTGCTGTATCAACGGTAAACTTGATAGCATCAGAAGCAGCTTTGGTACGCAGGTAATACATACCGGTTTTCAGTCCTTTCTCCCATGCATAGAAGTGCATCGAAGTGAGTTTCGCAAAGTTGGGGCTCTGTACAAACAGGTTGAGCGACTGGCTCTGGCAGATATAAGCACCGCGGTCGGCAGCCATATCAATGAGTGTGCGCTGAGAAAGTTCCCAAACTGTTTTGTAGAGATCCTTGATGTTTTGCGGAATCTCCGGAATTTCCTGAATTGAGCCGTTGGCGGCAATAATTTTGTTTTTCAGATTATCGTTCCACAGTCCAAGTTTCACGAGGTCTTTGAGCAGGTGTTTGTTCACCACTACAAACTCGCCAGAAAGTACGCGGCGGGTGTAAATGTTGGAGGTGTACGGCTCAAAGCATTCGTTGTTGCCGAGGATTTGTGAAGTAGATGCGGTAGGCATCGGGGCAAGCAAAAGTGAGTTGCGTACACCGTGCTTCATTACTTCTTCGCGGAGGATATCCCACTCCCAGCGGCCTGTAGGTTTCACATTCCAGAGGTCAAACTGGAACTGGCCTTTTGAAAGCGGCGATCCTGCGAAGGTTTCGTAAGCGCCTTGCTCCATTGCCAGGTCTTTCGACGCGGTCATGGAAGCATAATAAATGGTTTCGTGAATATCAATGTTCAGCTGTTTGGCCTCGGTTGAGTCAAACGCATAACGCATCAGAATAAATGTATCGGCAAGCCCCTGAACGCCAAGACCGATAGGGCGGTGACGCATGTTGCTGTTGCGCGCTTCGGGAACCGGATAGTAGTTACCCTCGATAATTTTGTTGAGGTTCTTTGTTGCCACGTAGGTAACATCAAACAGCTTCTGGTGATCAAACTTGCCCTGATCTACAAAGCGCGGAAGCGCAAGTGATGCGAGGTTGCACACAGCCACTTCATCAGCCGAGGTGTACTCGATGATCTCAGTGCAGAGGTTTGATGATTTGATGGTACCGAGGTTTTGCTGGTTTGATTTGCGGTTGGCCGCATCTTTAAACAGCATGTACGGATTACCGGTTTCGATTTGTGATTCGAGAATGGCAAACCAGAGATCCTGCGCTTTAATGGTTTTGCGTGCGCGGCCTTCTTCTTCGTAGCGGGTATAAAGTTTCTCGAATGCTTCGCTGTGACAATCGGGCAAACCGGGGCATTCGTTGGGGCAGAACAGCGACCATTCGCCATTCTCTTTCACGCGTTTCATGAACAGATCCGGAATCCAGAGTGCTGTAAATAAATCGCGGGCACGCATTTCTTCCTTGCCGTTGTTTTTGCGGATATCAAGGAATTCGAAGATATCGGCATGCCACGGTTCAAGGTAAATAGCGAAAGAGCCTTTACGTTTTCCGCCGCCCTGATCAACGTAACGTGCGGTGTCGTTGTAAACACGCAGCATCGGAATGATGCCGTTTGATGTGCCGTTTGTGCCGCGGATGTATGAACCGGTTGCACGCACATTGTGTATGCTGAGACCGATACCACCGGCGCTCTGCGAAATTTTAGCGCAATTCTTCAGCGTGTCATAAATGCCGTCGATGCTGTCGTCTTTAACCTGAAGCAGGAAGCAGCTCGACATCTGCGGCTTGGGTGTGCCGGCGTTGAAGAGCGTGGGAGTTGCGTGGGTAAACCAGCGCTCGCTCATCAGGTTATAGGTTTCGATTGCCGATTCGATATCGTCTTTGTGAATGCCAACGGCAACACGCATAAGCATGTGCTGCGGACGCTCGGCAATTTTACCGTTGATCTTGAGCAGGTATGAACGCTCAAGTGTTTTGAATCCGAAATAATCGTAACCGAAATCGCGGTCATAGATGATGCTCGAATCAAGCAATTGCGCGTTGGTCTGAATGATTTCGTTTACATCATCGGCAATGAGTGCAGCGCGCTGACTGGTTTTCGGGTCAACGTAATTATAGAGCACACTCATCGTTTTTGAGAACGATTTCTCGGTGTTTTTGTGAAGGTTAGACACGGCAATGCGCGAAGCAAGCAGCGCATAATCGGGGTGTTTTACCGTGAGCGAGGCAGCAGTTTCAGCTGCAAGGTTATCAAGCTCGCTGGTAGTCACACCCGGATAGATGCCCTGAATTACCTTCATGGCTACCTCAACCGCACTTACGTGAACGGAGTCGAGTGCGTAGCAGAGCTTCTGAATGCGGGCGGTGATTTTGTCGAATTTAACCGACTCCCGGCTGCCGTCGCGTTTAATAACGTACATATAGCGTGTGTTTTTTGAATAATGAATATATGGGGCGGAGCCGAAGCTCCCTGGTCAGGTTTCAGGTTAAAAGTCTTCGTCGAGACTGAACACGTTTTGGCTGCGGTCGGAAGTAACCCCGGCTTTCTGGTATTCAGCTACACGTTTCTCGAAGAAGTTGGTTTTGCCCTGCAGCGAAATCATTTCCATGAAATCGAACGGGTTGGTGGCATTGTAGATTTTGTCGCAACCCAATGCAAGCAGCAGGCGGTCGGCTACAAACTCAATGTACTGGCACATGAGTTCGGCATTCATACCAATGAGTTTTACGGGCAACGATTCGGTTACAAACTCTTTTTCGATTACAACTGCATCGGCAATAATGTTTGTTACCTGTTCTTTGGGCAGTTTGTGTTCGAGATGCTGTGTGTAAAGCAGACAGGCAAAATCGCAATGCAGTCCTTCATCGCGCGAGATGAGTTCGTTGGAGAAGCTGAGTCCCGGCATCAGGCCGCGTTTTTTGAGCCAGAAGATGGAGCAGAAAGAGCCTGAAAAGAAAATGCCTTCAACAGCAGCAAACGCAATAAGACGCTCGGCAAAAGAGCCGTTTGAAATCCAGCGCATTGCCCACTCGGCTTTGCGGCCAACCGCCGGAACGGTGTCGATAGCGTGGAACAGTTTGTCTTTCTCAGCCGGATCTTTGATGTAGGTATCAATCAGCAGCGAGTATGTTTCGCTGTGAATGTTTTCAATCATAATCTGGTATCCGTAAAAGCAGCGGGCTTCAGGATACTGAACTTCACTCATGAAATTGATGGCGAGATTCTCATTTACAATTCCGTCGCTGGCTGCAAAAAATGCAAGCACGTTTTTAATGAAGTATCGCTCGTCGTCGTTCAGCTTATTTGCCCAGTCGGTCAGGTCGGGAGAAAGATCAATCTCTTCCGCTGTCCAAAAACTAGCTTCCGCCTTTTTATACATCTCCCATATATCCCGATACTTTACCGGGAACAAAACGAAACGGTCTTTGTTTTCAACCAAAATTGGCTCTGTCGCTTCTGCCATAATTCTGCCCTCCTCGTGGGATAATTTTATGTTATTTTCTGATTATCAAATCTTTGTGGCGAAAAAAGCAGGCGGTGCGCCTGCTGCTTCTGGTTAATCTCTTCGCATTGAAGCATTTAGTACAAAATTGCTTCAGCACTATCGCCGACAACAAATTTTTAGAAATCGCCGTTAGCAGTCAAGTCTATTCCATTAACAATCCCCCGAAGTTGTCAACACACTAACAGAGCCAACTCTGTTGAAAACGCATTACAACTTTGCCTTTTCTCAATAACGATGCGGAGTGCGCCGCGTGTATGTAAATTTTAATAAAATTTTGTGTCACCGGGTTGCAAATTTCAACAGAAATACTTCGGGAAAATGACCAAAAACTTTACATCCTTTTGTACGTACAACCATGCCCGCAAACATAAATCGGTGGCATATCACTATTTGTAAGGTTTTACAGTGATTTGCTGCAAATTCCTTACAAAACGATCAGCACCTGTTTGTTGGTGAAGTGTCGGCAAAAATTCGGGATACTAAAATCTCTATTCTCTTGGTAATTAATGCTTTCTGGCACAATAAGGCAACTAAATCTGTTGCCAAAAACCACCCGATTATTGCGCTCCGATAAGTATTTTTCCGGCAGCAGGAATACCGGAAGTACTCACAAACCGGTAGAGATAAACGCCTTTTGCCAGACCGGCACAGGAAATTGTGCTTTCCGGATTCAGAATGGTTTTCTCTTCAATAAGATTACCGGCAATATCATACAAAAACAATGTGCCCTGCTGTGCCGCATTTACCCGCAGCGCTAGCTGTCCGGGACTATACACAATTTGCGGCGGCAGATCTGATACTATCTCAGTTGCTCCGGTAGTTCCGAGATAGAAGTACGTGAAATAGGTCTGATTGTTATAGGTCACTTCGTACTTCCACTGTCCGTTTGGTGCGCCGATACCGGGTATCATCCAGTAATAAAACCATGCTGCCTGATAGTCAAAGCCGGAATGCGTAAACTGCCACGTTCCCCACACCGAATTATTGGGACGGTAAATCGTGTATGTGGCTACATCGCCGGTTGAGAGGAAGCGATAATACAGCAGCAGAAAAATAGTATCTGAGGCCAGAAAGTAGTTGCGTTCGTTGCGAATATCGGCACCGGGACAGGCATTAAAAACGGGAGGATGGTCGTTGGTGGCAATGTGGTTGACGGCTGCATCAACGTATGGCCGCTGAGCAATCCACCAGCTGGCCGAATTCATATTGTTACAGGGGCCGGCATACGGGTCGATGAGGTTGTTTGCTGCATCATACACTTCAAAATGCAGGTGCGGGCCGGTTGAATTTCCGGAACTGCCTACAACGCCGAGGTACTCACCCTGAGCAACGGTTTGGCCTACGGTTTTTGTAGTTAGTGAGCCGTTTTTCATGTGCCCGTACCAGGCCACTGATCCATCGGCGTGCTGCACGTAAACTGCATTCCAGTTGTTGCTGTTGAATGTGCAGCTGCGGTCGAAATTGCCGTCTGATTTATAAATGATTGTTCCGGCAGCAGCGGCAATGATCTCGACTTCTGAACTGTCCATTTTGTTGAATGCAAACGGCCAGAGAAAATAGTCGGTTCCGGCGTGGTTGTAGCCGCTTTGCGTATCATACGTTAGGGAGCCGCAATTGTAGTCAAGCAATTGATTCGGAAACTGCGGATTGTGATCGACACCGCCGGAAATGGAGAAGAAATCGTACTCATTCACACCTGCACGAAAGCGCATCGGCCATGCAAAAGCTACGATCTGCGAACTGTTTGCGGCAGCCAGTTTTCCCTGTACAATGAGTTGATTACGGCTGCTGTCGAGCACGGCCTGAATAGCTGCACGCTGCTGCGCACTTATGCACTCGCCCGACTGAAACTGATATTCGGCACCGTACGGTTGCGAAACGGTTTGCGCAACACCCGAAAGCGAAACAAACAAGAGAAAAAGCAGCGAGTATTTCATTGCACGAGGTATAAGGTTATTCAGGTAAAGTTAAACCAAACACCCGCACACTGCTAAAAAAACAGGCCGATTACTTTGCGTTTTTTATAAACCTGTCGGCTTCTTCGAGCTGTGCATACCAGTCTTCGCCGTATTTTCTAATGAGTGCTGTTTTCACAAACCGGTAAACAGGAACCTGCAGTTTATCGCCGCAGGCACAGGCGGGAGCACAAATTTCCCATTCATCGTAGTTCACCGCATCAAAACGTTTGTAGGAGGTGATACGCACCGGGTAGAGATGGCAGGAAACTGGTTTCTGGTAATCTATCTTCCCTTCTTTCCATGCTTTTTCGATGGCGCAGAGGGCAGTTCCTTTATCATCAAAATAAACGTAGGCACATTCTTTATCGCCGCCAACCAGCGGAGTAACATAATCGCCGTCCGAATCAATCACCCATTTGCCTTGTTCTTCAACAGCAGCAATGCCAGCAGGAACCATATACGGTTTTACGGCGGGATAAATGGCTTCGAGGATTTCTGTTTCAGCTTGTTCGAGCGGAGCACCCGAATCGCCATGTATGCAGCAGGCTCCTTTGCAGGCAGTAAGATCGCAAACAAACTTCTGGTCGAGCAGAGCAGTTGCAATCATGGTGCGGCCAATTTCAATCATGCGGCAAAGGTAATGGGAATCATCTTTAAATGATGAATCAGCAACCCGGTGATCATCTGTGAAGCTTCTGGGAAATTGTATTTACGGGTTTACCGGATTTTCCTGATCACAAAATCATCAACATAAAGTATTGCCGGAGCGCCACTGCCGTTTGCTGTTAAGCCAATTTCAACCTGTCTGAACACCCCGCTGGTTCCTTGTGTAACATAAATCATATCACGCGGCATGGTTTGCACTTTGTCGTGATCGAGAATTAACTCACCATTTTGCCAGAGTTTGATGTAGCCTTTATTTCGTTGAGAAAGTTTTACTTCGAGCTGAATGCGCACCCATTGCTGCAGCGGAAAAATGCGGGGCTGTTCAACCGTTTGCTGCAAGGTAGATTCTGTCATTTTTCTCCGTTCCACACACAGCGCACCTTCTTCGTTAAGCATAAGCCGGAATCCCGGACTGGAGCTTATAGCAGCCGGCTCTTCAAAATCGGCAATAAAAATATTTTTCGGTTGGATTGATTCAAGATAATACCAGCATTCGAAATAAAAAACTCCACCTTCTTCTATACCAAGGTTGTTTTTTAAAATGCCTGCTTTTGAAACAACATCGCCCTGCGTTGTGGTGGCACTGCATTTCAGTGATTTGTTGCCTGAATGCACAACAGTGGTATCAATGGTAAGTTCGTTGCCGCTGATGGTGAGTTGCGAGCCATTCCAGATATCAGTTCCGATAAACTCACTTACCGATGTATAGGTTTCAAAACCATCCGAAAAATCAGATATCGCATTGCTGAGGTAATCGCGCTTTGCTTTGTAGCAGCCGGTAATGAAAGGAATGAGCAGAATGAGCAGAATGAGCAGTGTTTTTTTCATGATTTCCGGTTGAATTGATAACCAATACTGATTCCGCCCCAATGCTGGTATTGCACGTCTATAATGTAAGAAATGAAAGGCGTGTACGAGGCTCTGAAAATCCACGGGCTTTCGGGTTTCTGAAACCGCCATCCGGCCAATAAAAGCCCGCGGGCGAAAACCGAGAGGCCATCGCCGGTTTCGAGCGTAAAGCCATGTCCGATGCCGGCTTCCAGTTGATGCGGCCCTTTACCGAATGCTTTTTTGGCCATAACGGGGAAAATAAAAAGCCTTCTGCTGTCGCTGCCGTAATACGCAAAACCGGGCTGCAGAAACCAGTTGCCTTTACTGAAATGGCGTTCATAACTGAGGCTGTAGATGCCGCCCATTCCGAATGCTTCGGCAAAAACGGCTTTGCGGGCAAGCTGCTGAGCCGTGAGTGCAGCGCAGAAGATTACTAAAACAAGAGTTATTTTGAAACGCAGCATAATCCAAATATAACTCAAACCTTCAAGGTTTTTAAAAACCTTGAAGGTTTGAGTCTTATATTTGCGGCATTATGGCAAATCAGGACGATCTCTTTAAAAACCTTATCTCTCACTGCAAAGAGTACGGTTTTATTTTTCCTTCAAGTGAAATTTACGATGGCCTCAGTGCTGTTTATGACTATGGTCAAAACGGCACCGAACTCAAAAACAATATTCGCACGTTTTGGTGGAAAGCCATGACGCAGCTCAATGAAAACATTGTCGGTATTGATGCCGCAATCTTCATGCACCCCACAACGTGGAAAGCATCAGGACACGTTGACGCATTCAGCGATCCGCTCATTGATAATAAAGATTCAAAAAAACGCTACCGTGCCGATCAATTGATTGAAGGTGCCGTAGATAAGCTTGAAGATAAGATTACCAAAGAGGTTGAGAAAGCCGCAAAGCGTTTCGGTGAAACCTTTGATGCGGCCATGTTTCGCTCCACCAACCAGCGTGTGGTGGAGTATCAGCAAAAGATTGATGCCGTAAATGCACGTTTCAAGCAGGCGCTCGAAGACAATAATATGGAGGAACTCCGCCAGATTATTATTGATCTTGAAATTGCCTGCGAAGTATCCGGCTCGCGCAACTGGACAGAGGTTCGTCAGTTCAACCTTATGTTCAGCACACAATTAGGCGCTGTAGCCGGCGATGCCAGCACCATTTACCTTCGTCCGGAAACAGCACAAGGTATTTTTGTGAACTTCCTCAATGTGCAGAAAACCGGCCGCATGAAAATTCCTTTCGGAATTGCACAAACCGGCAAAGCATTCCGCAACGAAATTGTAGCCCGTCAGTTCATCTTCCGCATGCGCGAATTTGAGCAGATGGAAATGCAGTTCTTCATTCGCCCCGGCACCGAAGACGAGTGGTACGAAAACTGGAAAGCTGCGCGCATGAACTGGCATCGTGCCCTCGGCTTCCCCGAAGGAAAATATCGCTTTCACGATCATATTAAGCTGGCGCATTATGCAAAAGCAGCATGCGATATTGAGTTTGAATTCCCCTTCGGATTTAAAGAACTCGAAGGCATCCACTCGCGCAGCAATTTCGATTTGAAACAGCACGAAGAATTCAGCAGCAAAAAGCTACAGTATTTTGATCCTGAACTCAACGAAAGCTATGTGCCGTTTGTAATTGAAACCTCAATAGGTCTCGACCGTATGTTCCTGGCCATTATTTCGCAATCACTGAAAGATGAAAAATTAGACGACGGCTCAGAACGCGTTGTGCTGAATCTCCCGCCATTTCTGGCTCCCGTGAAAGCCGCCATTTTCCCGCTCATGAGCAAAGACGGTTTGCCCGAAAAAGCGCGTGAGATTATGGATATTCTCAAGTTCGACCACAACTGTGTGTACGAAGAGAAAGACAATATCGGCAAACGCTACCGCCGTCAGGATGCAATCGGAACGCCATACTGCATTACGGTTGACCATCAAACCCTCGAAGACAACACAGTTACCATTCGTGAGCGCGACAGTATGCAGCAGGAACGTGTAAGTATTGATCGTTTGGCAGCTATTATTGACGAGCGCGTGAGCCTGAAATCGGCACTGAAGCGTTTGAAACAGTAGTCATAGCATTCATTTTACAGCCCGGCAAAGTAGTTTGCCGGGCTGTAAAATGTTTATAGTAAAACAAGTTGAGGCTGCCTGTTTGCAAAATAAAAATGCAGCCTTGTACGATTAATTATCAGTAAGCATATCAGAGCCTTTTTAAATTTCATCGTAAGTGGCATTAGTGCTGCATAAAATACAGAACGGATGTCAGCAACTGCAACCACTAACAAATCTGCATTTACCGGTTACGATAAATTTATGATTGCCGTTCTGGCATTCATTCAGTTTACAGTAGTGCTGGATTTTATGGTGCTTTCGCCGCTGGGCACAATCCTGATCGAAGAAATGCACCTGACTACACAGCAATTCAGCTCTGTAGTTTCAGCCTATGCAATCAGCGCAGGAATTTCGGGACTGCTTACAGCGGGTTTTGCCGATAAATTTGACCGCCGCAAACTTCTGTTATTCTTCTACACCGGCTTCATTATCGGCACAGTATTTTGCGCCATTTCCCCTGATTTTTATACGCTGTTTGCAGCGCGTGTATTTACCGGAATTTTCGGCGGAGTAATTTCTTCGATTGGCATGGCCATTATCACCGATATTTTTACCATGCAGGTGCGCGGGCGTGTTATGGGCATTGTGCAGATGTCGTTTGCTGCCAGTCAGGTTCTGGGCTTGCCCATCGGGCTTTGGTTAGCCAATGAATATGCATGGCATGCGCCGTTCTGGCTAATTGCTATCATCGGTGCGGTGGTTGGCGTAATTATCATGCTTAAAATGAAGCCGGTGAATGCACACCTTGCCGAAAGCCGGAAGCAGAATGCGATTCAACATTTGATAAAAACTGTAACCAATAAAAATTATGCGCGGGGCTTTCTGGCTACAACGCTTGTAGCTACCGGAGGTTTTATGCTCATGCCTTTCGGGAGCGATTATACAACACATAATCTCGGACTAACACTCGACGAGTTGCCGATGATATATGCAATTACTGGTGTATTTACCATTATTGTTGGCCCGCTGGCCGGGCGTTATAGCGACAAGATTGGAAAGTACCGCATGTTTTTCGGAGCATCACTTGTTACCATGGCATTTTGTATTATTTACACCAATCTCGGACTCTCATCGTTCTGGATGGTGGCTTTCGTTAATTCAATGATGATGGCTGCTGTAACAGCTCGAATGATTTCTGCATCGGCATTGATTACGGCTGTCCCTGCTGCTCCCGACCGCGGAGCATTCATGAGTATAAATTCCTCTGTGCAGCAAATTTCGGGCGGAGTTGCGTCAATTATTGCCGGACAAATTGTTGTGAAAGAAGCATCAACCGGCAATCTCCTGCACTACCCGATTTTAGGCTATGTGGTTGCAGCATCAATGATAGTTGCACTGTTTTTATACTTCAGGGTTGATCAAATGATTAAAGCACAGTTCAACTCGAGGGATCTCTAAAAACTCGAAATCTCTTCGTTGGACTCGTCGTGAAAATCCTTCCCCGCAGCAAATGCGGGGACAGTTTTCACTCCTTCGTCCGCCTCAATCTTTCGAGTTTTAAGAAATCCCCTTTAGTTAATTTACAAACTGCGACAGAAAAAAACTGAACTGTTTTTACTTCAGTTTGCGCCCCAGCTGCTCAACAGCGGCAATCCAGTTTTTACGTCTTGTTTCATCGGCTGTTTTTACAATGCCGATGTATTTTACTTTCACCGGCTTTATGCCGCAAAATTCGAGTGTAGATTTACGAAGTTGGTTTGTACTGGGGCGGCCAAACATGAGCCAGTAATACCAACCGGGCTGATCGAGTGTTGCAATAATTCGGGCCGTTTTTCCTTTCAGCAGTTTATCCCAGAAAACACTGTTGGGTTTATACTGAAATGCCATACCGGGCAAAAATAACCGATCAATAAATCCTTTGGCAATAGCCGGAAGTCCGCCCCACCAAACCGGATGTATCCACACTAAATGATCGGCCCATTTTATTTTTTCCCAGGCTTCAATCAGATCTGGTTCATGCTCGGTACGCTGCCGATAGCCATGTTTCAGATTCGGGTCAAATGTCAAATCAGCAATTACAATTTCTTTCACATCGGCACCGGCTTCAAGTGCTCCTTTCTTATATGCCGCAGCAATTCCGAAATTGAAGCTCGCGTGATTAGGGTGACAATTGATAATCAGTATTTTTTTCATGCAGTAAAGGTATCTCTGCAAACAAGAGCCGCACATGACAATTGTCTAAAAAACAATTTCCTTACGAATCCGGCTTAAATGCCGTTGTGTAATGCCGAGATACGATGCAAGATATTGCAATGGAATATGCCTGATATAATCGGGATAATTATTGAGCAAATCCTTGTAACGTTCTGCTGCTTTTTCTTTCTGAAATTGAAAAACTCTTCGTTCGAGTTCAATGTATTGTTGCTCTGCAATCATTTTTTCAAACCGCACCCAGCGCGGATTTGAGGCAGAAAGCAATGCTATTTTTTCGCGTGGAATAACCATCAACTCTGCTGCTGAAATAGCCTGAATACTTTCTGCCGAAGGATTGCCGGTGATGTAAGATGAATATGCAGTTATTAAAACATGCGGAAATAAAATGCAATACGTTATCTCATCGTTAGTGGCTGATGAATAAAACGAGCGGAATATGCCAGAAATAACAAATGCTACTTCCCGACAAATTTCTCCTTCACGAATAAAAAAATCAGTTTTGTTTAATTTTCTGAATGATGCTGATGCAAGCAATTCATTTATATCTTCTTCTTCAAGTATATTAAACGAGAGAAGAAATGATTTGAGTTGGTGCAATTGTTCCCCCTTCATCATTCCTGATAATACACCCGTTTTACACGACCCGAAACATTCGTCAACACTTCATACGGAATTGTTTCCATGGCTTCTGCCAACTCTCCGATAGGGTGTTCGGGGCTGAATACAATTACATCATCACCTTCTTCGCATCATATAGTTAACACTTTATGGGAAAGGTTATTATTTCTAATAATTCGCGCCCCTTAGCCCAGTCAATGATATTATTATATTTAGTGTGGATTATTTTTTTGAGTTGGGGAAATAATCTCTTCATTAGTAGATTCAAACGGCGGTGCAAAAATATCCGTAGCCGCTGTATCAGGTTGAAGTAAATCACTTTTACCATATTCAAATTTACCATTAACAAGGTATACTATTCGTGGTGTAGCATATAATCTACCAGCTAAATCAAAAAATACAGGTACAATCCAACTTTGATCTCCTTTTTGAGTCATATTTTGTATAATATTTATAAGATACTCTCCACGTTTCTCGTATATATTAGTTATCAAATGTTTAATGTCAACAAAATCAACCTCGTCAGAAAGAATCTTAAAATACCCCGTTTCACGTGGTGCAATTACTTCTAAATAATAAGGCGGAATTTTAAACCTTTTAGATTTACTATCAAATAAAAAACAAAAGACATGACTGGCGATTTGGTCTGTAGCGCAATTTACCTCAAACACCATATCATCCTCGACATTTGTCATTGATACTTTCGGTTTTTGTAGAGGAGGAATACTTAACTTACTTATATCTAAAGAATCGATTTGTTTTAAAATGATATTTTTTTTATCAATATTCTCAAGTGTCTTGACTCTTGAAACACCTGATATGACATACGGAAGTAATTTACTAGACAGGGATTGTCGCATTAGAGTTAATTGTCGAACAGCAACTATTCTCAATTTTTGTGTTTCCAATGTATACCAAACAATCACTCCCCCAGTTAAAAGTGCAATAAAATCACCTATATCAAAGGTATTAAAGAAGCTGCCCATTATAATTATTTTAAATATTTGGTGTGTCATATTACGATAAATACAATATAATATTTGTGTTATTTAGAGACTGAGTCTGTTTTTTTGTTTAAATCACTATTTGTATTTGAAGTTTCAAAAATAAATATGAATTCGAAATATTAAAAAATAAATAAATAAATCCACAGATCTGAGGATATATGTTGTGGAACTTTATTGAATTAGTATATCAGTAAAAAATAAACTTATTTCATTCCTGATAATACACCCGTTTCACACGACCGGAAACATTGGTGAGCACTTCATACGGAATGGTTTCCATGGCTTCTGCCAACTCTCCGATAGGGTGTTCGGGGCTGAATACAATTACATCATCACCTTCTTCGCAGGGAATATCAGTAACATCAAGCATACACATATCCATGCACACGTTGCCGATAATTGGCGCGGGCATTCCGGCTATCCACATACGGCCACGGCCATTACCGAGCTTGCGGCTCAGTCCGTCGGCATAACCAATGGGAACAGTTGCCGTTCGTGTGTTGCGTGAGGTTTGTCCTTTGCGGCTGTAGCCAACTGTTTCTCCCGCAGGCACATTTTTGATTTGTGAAATTGTGGTGCGCAGTGTTCCTATTTGTTTTAAACGGAGCTGCTCTTCTTCATTAGCACCAACTCCGTACAAACCAACACCAAGGCGCACACATTCGAACTGTGCATCGGGAAAGCGCACAATGCCTGCTGAGTTGAGAATGTGCCTGAAAATCGGTTGTGTGAAATGCGAACGCAGCACATCACTCATAGCAAGAAATGCTTTTACCTGTGTATTGGTAAAACCATCGTGCAAGGCTTCATCACTGGCAGCGAGATGCGAAAACACAGAACGCACAACCAGATCACGTGCATTTTTCAGGCGTACCATCAGTTCATTAATATCATCGGCATCAAAACCGAGGCGGCGCATTCCGGTATCTAATTTTACATGCACCGGTACCGGCTCTGTATCAGGATGCCGCTGCCGGTAACGCCTTGCTGCTTCTTCAAAAAGCTGAAGCACCCGGAACGAAAAAATCTCCGGCTCTAACTGATACCGGATCATGGTTTCATAACTCTGCTCTTCGGGGTTCATCACCATTACAGGCAGTGTAATTCCGGCGCGGCGCAGTTCAACACCTTCGTCTGCATACGCAACAGCAAGGTAATCGATGCGGTGATATTGCAGCACGTTGGCAATTTCAAAACTTCCGCTGCCATAAGAAAACGCTTTCACCATGGCCATAATTTTTGTGCCGGGATGGATGCGTGTACGAAAGTAATTGAGGTTATGAACCACAGCATTCAGGTCGATTTCAAGAACCGTTTCATGTGCTTTTTGCTGAAGCACTTTACTGATGGCTTCGAACCCGAATGCCCGCGCACCTTTTATCAGAATCGTTTCATCATGAAACTGCGACACATGAAACGAAGCCAGAAAATCGCGTGTGGTGGCGAAAAACTGTTTATCGCTTGCATCAAAAAGATGCTGCTGATTGCTTATTGATTCGCCAATGCCGATAAGCCGGTGAATGCCTTTGTGCTGAAGCAATGCAGCTACTTCGCCGTACAACTGCGCTTCGTTGCGGCCGCTTTGCAGGATGTCGCTCAGAATAAGTGTGCGTTTCGGATGCTGCTGCTGCTGGTTCAGAAAATCGAGCGCAACCGAAAGCGAACCGAGATCGGAATTATAACTGTCGTTAATCACAGAACAGTTATTTACACCTTCTTTCAGTTCGAGGCGCATAGCAACCGGCGTCAGCTGTTTCATGCGCGCAGCAATCGTTTCATCGCTCATGCCGAGGTGCAGCATTACACACCAGCAATGAATTGCATTTTCTACCGAAGCTTCATCGGTAAACGGAATACTGATATTTACAAACCGGTTTTCGTAAACACCTTTCAGTTCGGTTTCATGTTCTTCGCGCTGTACACGGGCAAGCTGAAGCGTTGCCTTTGTTTTGCGCGACCATGTGAAACGTGTTTCAGCTTTAAAATCAGAGCCGTAAACAATACTTTCAATTTCGGTTTGATCTTTTCCTGTAATGATAAACGGTGCACCGCCAAGCAGCTTCAGTTTTTCCTGAATTTTTTGCTCTCTGCTCACAAAATTTTCATCGTGTGCGGGACCAATATTGGTGAGCAGCGCAATATCGGGGCGGAGAATTTTTTGCAGCCGTTCCATTTCTCCGGTGCGCGAAATTCCTGCTTCAAAAATGGCGAGTGTGTGCTCTTCGTTCATCTGCCAAACCGAAAGCGGCACACCTACCTGCGAGTTGTAGCTTTTCGGACTGCGCACAATACGGTAATCATCGCGCAGCAATTGCCAGAGCCATTCTTTTACAATTGTTTTTCCGTTGCTGCCGGTAATCGCAATTACTGGAAAATGAAACTGACTGCGGTGATATGCAGCAAGCTGCTGTAACGCGGCAAGTGTATCGGGGACGAGGATGAAGGAGGCATCAGGATAAAGAGCCTTTGTCAGGTCGAGCGGAGTCGAGACCTGACTATTGGGTAATTCACTCACCACGAAAAAACGAATACCACGCTCGTACAAACTTCCGATAAACGCATGTCCGTTATGGCGTTCTCCGCGAATAGCGAAGAACAGAACCGCTTCAGTTTGTGCTGTGTTTCGCGAGTCGATGAGCAGGTGTTTTACCGGGCCATCGTTTGCCGGAGCGGCTGCGCCGAGAATCCGGGCTATATCAGAGAGGCGGTAGTTCATACTTGCGGTTGTTCGGCGTTAAGTGCATCGCGGAAACAATCGCGGCAAAGTGGCTCGTAACTGTCTTTTTCGCCCAACTGAATGAGCGAAGCACCACCTGTTACCCGGTGCGAATGATTGGCGATATGTCCGCAGCGCATACAAATTGCATGCACTTTGGTTACATACTCGGCAACCGACATGAGCGCCGGAATAGGGCCGAAAGGTTTGCCGAGGTAATCCATATCAAGACCGGCAACAATAACGCGCACACCGTTATCGGCAAGTTGTGTGCATACCTGAATCAGTCCTTCATCAAAAAATTGAGCTTCATCAATACCCACCACATCAACATCACTTGCCAAAAGAAGAATATTTGAAGATGAAGGAACCGGTGTTGAGTGAATGGCATTAGCATCATGCGAAACCACCTGTGCTTCGTCGTAGCGTGTATCAATAGCCGGTTTGAAGATTTCAACCTTCAGCCTCGCAAACTGGGCGCGTTTGAGGCGGCGGATGAGTTCTTCAGTTTTGCCGGAGAACATTGATCCGCAAACAATTTCGATCCAGCCACGGCGTTTTTGCGGATGTTGTGTGTTTTCTATGAACATGTTGAAAATTCCTCTTCAGGTGCGCGGCCGGAAAGTGTAATTTTGTATTACCGGCAGTTTACCGGCAAAGCTAACCAAAAAGGAGTTTTCCTCTTCGTACATGGCCCATCATAAGCCGCGCAAAAATGAACTCCGCAAGGAGATTGCTGCTCTCATCGACAGTATTAAGAATCAATCGGACCGGATTGGCACCACCCGTGATGTTCCGCAGGTGGATATTGACCTGATTATTCACAGCATTGAGCAGCTTCACCGCAAGGCCGTGGTGTTCAGCTACCTGAACTCGCTTCCCGAAACCGAAGAGCCTGAGAAGCCTGTTGTTGCTGCATCTCCGGCCACAGTGCAGGTTGCTCCTGTTGTTGCGGAAGTAAAAACTCCGGAGCCGGTTGCTCCCGAGCCTCCAAAAGTTGAGGTTGTAACTGCTCCTGTTGCGGAAGTAAAAATTCCGGAGCCGGTTGCTCCTGAGCCTCCAAAAGTTGAGGTTGTAACCGCTCCTGTTGCAGAAGTGAAAATTCCGGAGCCGGAACCCATTGCTCCGGTGGCAGTTCCTGAACCTCCGAAGGTTGAAATTGTTGCTCCGCCGGTTCCCGAAGTAAAAATTCCTGAGCCGCCAAAAACCGAGCCTGCTCCACAAACCGCGAAACCCGCAACCGGCAAAGATGTGCGCAGTATGATCGGGTTTAATGAGAAACTCATGTTTCTGCGCAACCTTTTCGGAGGTGATGCCGCGGCGTATGATGAAGCGCTGAATCACCTCAACAGCACCACTTCGCACGATGAAGCAGATGCGTTTGTGTCAATGCTTCAGCGCGAATACCGCTGGCAACCCGAATCGGAGCCGGCAGAAATGTTCCGTAACTTAGTGAAT
>JBKDHA010000066.1:0-7280 GCA_046335555.1 Bacteroidota bacterium | reverse complement strand
CATCTGTAAATCACCGGGTAAAAATTACTTCACCGCTACCCCATAAGCAATATACTTCCAGCTTTTCGGTGTAAGTGCATTCAGAAACAATTCATCCAATCGAGCAAGGAAGTTTTTCTGTTTTTCGCTTCTTCCGAATGTTCCAGCGAAACCTGTTGTATGAATTTCGCACGATGAAAATGGCTGCATAAACTCTCGCAATTCTTCAATAGTAACATAGCGCCAGTAGCCCGACCAATTGGTAAATCTTTTCCTGAAGAAGCGGTGCAGGGGAGAAGCTACAAGGTTTTCAGCAAAAAGCAGGCGGCCTCCGGGCTTCAGCGCTTTGTAGATTTGAGCAAATACTTCGCGCTGTATTTCTTTGTTGTTGTTGCGTCCGATGCCGCCAATGATGGATTTGAAAATGATAATATCAAAATGATTTTCAAACGGAATCGCAGTTGCATCTATATCCGCATAACTGATCTTTGCTGTTACACCATATTCTGCATGCAGCGGTAATGCTGTTGCTTCGGCTCCTTCAAGATCGGAGCAAATTACATCAAATCCTTTTCCGGCAAGCCAAAGGGATAAACCACCTTCACGTCCGCCAAGTTCGAGTGCTTTGCCTGTATTGAGTTGTGCAATTTCTTTTTCCCAGCAAGGCATTGCCTTCGACCAGTTGCGGGTATCCCATTGAAAAATAGTTGAAGCAGAAATGGATTGAAGCATTTGCTAAATATAGAAAACCTGATTAACTGATTTTGTGTTTGCGAATTTGTTCTGCAATAATTTCAGGACGTTCAACCGGCAAAAAATGTCCGGCATGTTGAACAAGCAGCGTCCGAACATCAGCAAAAAGTTTCTCAGCATCATCAAGTATGCTTTGCTGTGTCAGTTTTGGATGCAACATTCGGTTGGGTACAAAAGTATCATTCGCACCGATGAGCACAGTAACTGGCTGGCGTAGCTGCGGAAGAAAGTTGCGTACCGGTTCGGCAAGCATTGCTGAAATCGATTTGATGATAACTTCACGCAATTCACTGCTAGTTTCGGAAACCTTATAGTTCGCCAAATTGGGTGAAAAACTACCTAAGTTGGCGAAATATAGGAAATTCGATTTTAGCTGTTCTGTTGGCCAATCGTTTGCTGGTGGCTGTTTCCAACTGTTTTCAGTCCAATTGCGCAAAGCGGTTGCTTCGGATATTGTAAATGATTCGATGCCCGCCGGAGCAATCAACATAAGATTTGAAATATATGAATACATTTGCAATGCAACGATACAACTGATCTGCGCACCCATTGAATGCGCAACAAGTGTAACAGAGTTGAGTTGCATTGTATCAATAAACGCACGTAAAACCTGCGCATAAAAACTCATGCTCCAGTTGCCGCGTAACTCTGCAGATTCACCGTGCCCAGGCAAATCAACAGCTATACAACAAAAATCGTTTTGCAGCAATTGTATTGTAGGCTGCCAGATCGCACTGCTTTCGGCAACACCGTGAACAAACAAGAGTACCGGTTTCTGTCTGCTGCCAAATTCGGAATAAGCAAGCGAACCCGATAACGAAGCTAAATAACAATGTTTGTGTTGCACGATTTAGGAAGTGAAAAGTGTTGAGTGAAAAGTGAAAAGCGCTTTTCACTCAACACCTTCCATTTAACACTTTAAATTAATAAAAAACCGGCTCATTGCATAAAGCAAAACGAGCCGGTCACAAACAAGCATCTTTAGTAATGTTGAATGATGAGTGTTGAATTATGAATGATTTCACTCAACATTCATAATTCAACATTCATAATTATTTAGTCTCTCTTACCGAGCCATTTTGCAATGGTTGGGCCGAGTTCTTTTTGTGAGCGACTGCCTACAAATACGCCGATATGTCCGCCGGGGAATTTGTAGAGTTCGTTGTCTTTAGTGCCAACATGCTCATTGAACGGAATAGATGCAGCAGGCGGAACAAGATGATCTTCGCTGGCGTAAATATTGAGCAGCGGCATCTTGATATTTTTCAGACTCACAGTTTTTCCGCCAACTTCGAGTGTGCCTTTCACCAATTTGTTTTCCTGATAAAGATCTTTCAGGAATTGGCGGAAGCACTCACCAGCCTGATCGGGGCTGTCGTTGATCCATTTCTCCATGCGCAGGAAGTTCATGAGCTTGTCTTTATCCTGCATGGTATCATTCATGCCCATGTATTTGTTTACACGCATCATGGGTTTGAGCATGGCAAATCCGTTGTTCAGAAATTCGCCCGGAACTGCGCCGCCGTGAGCATCAACCAAACGGTCGATGTTCATGTCTTTCGCCCAGCGAAACAGGAGACCATCGTTGGTTGAAAAGTCAATCGGCGTAACAAGTGTGATCAGGTTTTTCACCTTCTCAGGATGCAGGGCAGAGTAGATGGTGGCAAGTGTTCCGCCCTGACAAATACCCATGAGTGAAACGGCATCAATACCGTGATCGCGGCGAACAAAGTCAACACATCCGCCAATGTACCAGTTCACGTAATCATCGAGTGTGACGTAACGGTCGGCGCGTGTGGGGTAGCCCCAATCTATCACATACAAATCCAAACCGAGGCTGAGCAGGTTACGCACCAGACTGCGGTCGGGCTGTATATCGAGCATCTCGAAACGGTTTACCAGTGCGTATGAAATAATTACGGGTGTGGTAACTGTTGCCGGAGTTTCGCGCTCGTAGCGATAGAGTTTTACTTTATCAACTGTGTAAACTAATTTTTTCGGCGTGGTGCCTACTTCAACTGTTCCGGTATGCACAAGATTGTCGTAGGCGGTAACCATTTTGGTACCGGCCTCGGCCATTTCTTTCATCAGGTTTTCGCTGCTCATTGTGTAGGGGGAAATGATGCGTTAAACAGTTGCCGCTTTTTTCTTGCCGGTTGTTTTGGCTGCAGGAGCTTCATTAGCATTTATTTGCTGCTCAAGCTGATGAACACGTTTACGGAGTTCGTAAATGGTTTGGTTCATGGTATCTGCTTCACTGCGCAATACAACGGGCATGGGCTGGAGGCTGAGTTCCATAAGTTGCTCGTTGTTTTGACGAATCTGAAGGCTGAGGTCAAGAAGATCGCCCTGAAGTTTTGAGTAGGCTTCGCTGTGATAAAGATTGATGAATGCTTCTTCGTTGCGGTTTACCCAATTCTGGAATACTTCTTTTGAGTTGCTGAGATCAACACCTTTTTTAGCTTGCTCAAAGTTTTCGAGCATCATGCTTTCCATGGTTTTCATGGCGGTGGTTTGGATGTGCTGCTGAACATCGGCAAGTTTGCGGCCGTAATCGTTCATCAAGGTCATCAGAGCCGACATGCGTTCGTTGATTTCAGCTTCTTTGCCGGGATTGAACAGGCGAATCATCGGATTGATGGCACGCTGATACATGGCGAAAGGATTGAATTCTGAACTGTTTTCGCCGAACATGAGAAACGGCATAAGTTTTTGCATTTGCTCGGGAGTGTTTCCTGCAAACTGCTGCCAAACATGCTTACTGTAGTTAGAGCTGAGTTCCATCCACTGCTGCCATTGCTGATTCATTTCTTTGGCTTGCATGGGCATCATCCACTGCTTCATATTTTCCATGATCGACTGCATGGCGTCAGCACTGTAAAGATTCTTCATCCAATCAGCAGCAGTTGTGTTTTCCTGCATTGATTTGTACATGGGCTGCCACATTTCGTTGAACTTCATCCAGGCAGCATTCATATCCGTCATTCCGGTGAATGTATTTTTGCTGAGTTGGTCTTGAAGCTGTTTGCTGAATTGTTCCCACTGACTGCTCCATTGTTTGGTCCAATCGGTTTGTGTTGCCTGCTGAGCTTGCTGCATCCACTGGTTCATCCAGTTATTCTGCGGGTTCATCCACTGCTGCATCATCGGGTTCATACCAAACATGTTTTGCTGGGGATTCATCCAGTTGTTCATGTTGTTCCACCACTGCTGCTGCTGTGTATTATTGTTCATCCAGCTGTTCCAGTTTGAGGTGTATGGATTGCTGAACTGACCAAAAGCTTTGTTCATATTTTCCTGCTGTGCGGTCATCCACTTGCTGAACATTGCAGCAGCATCAGCAGGATTGCTCGCTTGCTGTGCGGTTTCAGACATAATTTTGCCTGAATGCTCTGCAGCTTTCTTCGTAATCTCATTCTGGCGGTTCAGCCATTCCTGATAAATAGCGGCACCTTTTTCATTGGCTGTACCATTATTTACAGCTTCCTGAAGGCGGCGTGAACTTTCCATCCAGTTGTCGGTAAGTTCTTTCTGGGTATTCAGCCAGGCATCGAAGAAAGTGGTTGTGTTCATTTTAATGTGTTGTTAATCAATTATTTACAGAGGATCGGTTTGATTTCAGGGTGCAAAGGTACGATTATTTGGCTCAATGTCAAGCTATTTGCATGAAATTGATGTTAAATGAAGTGAAAGAGAAATGTATTCGTTTGAAGAAATCAAACGTTTATCGCTGCTAATTTCAGATTCAGCGAAGCACTTTATTGCTAGCAGAAAAGCAGATCAGTTAGATGTTTCAGCAATTTGCAACAACTGGCAGGTGGTTTTCCAGTTGCGCGTGGTTGCAGACACTTTTAACTTATTCTCGAAAAAAGTGTTGTTGAGTTTCGTATTTCCGTAGCCATTCGGACAATGCAGATAAACAGCCTTACCGAATAAAGAAAACTCATCAGGCAAATAATCGGTAACAGGAATTTTAGCTGCTATGGTTTCAACCGGTTCTGCGTTCAGAAAAGTAATATGAAGATGTGCAGAATCAATTTTTTTGTTGTTTATAAATGGATTCTTTGTAATTATTGATTTGAGCTCATCAATATCGAGAACAAGTACAGGTACATCAAATCCAAATTGTTTTTTTATTTCTGCGAAAAGTAATGTTTCGAGCTGTTTTGCATTTGTGTTTTGGGCTTCAAATACTGTATTTCCGCTTTGTATATATGTTCGTACGTTTTCAAAATTCAGTTCCGTTAACATTTTTTTCAATGCATCCATTTTAATGATACGCTTTCCGCTTACATTTATTCCTCTGAGTATAGCTATGTATGTAATCATTATAATTATTACTAATTTATACGGAATAATTTTTGAAGAAAATCTGGTAGTTTTTGCGGACGAATAAACATGAGTAATCCTGCAAAAAGGAACGGAAGTGCAATTGATTTGTAACGTACAGCAGCTCCAGTTACAGGTGTGGTAATTCCCGTAACAACAAACAGCAGCAAAACAAAAACAATACAGAAAGCTGCAACTGCAGCATCCGGAGTACGGCGAAATGCAAATGGCAGCAGTACACAGAGGATTAGTAAAAGTATTGTTTCTGCAGCGGCCGGAATCAGCGGCAAGCTTCGTGCCTCATGCGGCAGCGGCCTGAGTATAATGCTGAACATGGCTTCCGGGAAAATTTTCAGCAGGGAACTGACTTCCGGTTTTATGTACGTTGTGCTGCTTAGTGATCCTGCACGGGGCATATCGCTGAGCAAACGAAAAGTAGTGCTGTCGCTGAAATTGCTGATCGAAAGTGTATCCATAAAATCGCCGGCTATTCCCCAGCTTCTTACCGGAGTGCCACTCCGGATGCGAAGCGTTGAGTCGGTTACATGAATAAGCGCATCGTGGTACGAAGCATCAAGATGTATAACGCGAGTGCTGTCATAAATATAGGTTCCGCCTCGCGCAAGGTTGATGAAATCATTACGCTTCAAAGCGATCAGCCGAACAGCATCGGTTTGCGGCCAGATGCGCAGTACAAAAATTGCAGCAATTGTGATTAGTAAAACACTTCCTGCAGCTTTCCATGCCGGCCAGGAAAAACGCTTTGCAATTGCCCAACCGCCAAGCGCCGGAAGCAGGGCAGCCAGCACATAAAGCCGTGTTGCAGCAATCAGCCAAGCCGCAGCTACACCTGCAATAATTCTGAACCAACGGTGCTTTCTGTTCTCAGTCATTACAGCCCAAAGCAATACGCCAATTGCGAACCAAAGCAAACCTTCTTTCAGCACACCTGAACTCCAAAACAACACCGAAGGCAGCAGAAAAACTACAACAGCACCTGGAATTCCCCACCCCCGCAGCGCATGGCAGAGAGTACGATAAACCAGTGTAAGTCCGGTAAGCGACGCAAAACTCATGATCACAGCATGCACATGATAATTGCCAAACGAAACAAGTCGCAGCAATGCATTGAGTCGAATCATTGTGCGTCCGTCGTTAAAAAATGGACTGTCGAACTGCTGATGCCAGAAGTTCATTTTTTGGTAATAGGTTTGAGCAATGTGCGGTGCATCATCACCAATACCTGTAAGCATTCGCAAGTAATCGGCAGGAGATTGAGTTGCTGCACGAAACATAATTTCACTGTCGTCGAAATATTTCCAGATGTCGGAAGTAGATCGGTCGGTATAGTAGTAGGTGTAGATGTACCAGAGTGCAATACCGGCAAGCAATTTTAGAATAAAAACCGCCGGCATAAGCCAAGCAGGAAGCGCCTCAAACCGAAATGCGCGGCTGCGGGCAATGATGAACAAAAAGAGAGCCGCGTAAAGCGCAGGAAGTAAAATGTTCATGATTCGCTTTGGGAGCGAAAGTTAGCCGGATTTTGGCGGATATACATGGTAATATTCTGAAGCGCATCTGCCGAACGTATTATTCGGTCGTAATAATTTTTTTGCCAAACGGGAGGCGTTTTAGATTGCCGGAGATTATTGATTCTAATAGTAACAATCGATTTGAAGCCGGCAATCAAAGCCCCCAGCGATTTCGGCGACGGCCCGCGCGGCGGCGGTTGCTCTTTCATTCCCGGCAGCCACCGTGGCTGCTGCACATCTTCAGGCTGAATAGTAATAATTGCATGAAAATGGTCAGGCATAACAACAAATTCTCCAAGCAATACTTCTTTCCTGATCTCTGCCGATTTAAGCCATTCTTCCGCAACAATTTTTCCCCAGTCACTCAGCTGCATTTCTCCGTTGCTAATAGCTCCGAAAATTTTTTGTCGCTCCCAGGTGTTTATAGTCACAAACCATGTTGCGGGACTCGCGTAGCTAAAGTAGCGGAGGCGGTGTGCTTGGTAGTGTTTGAAAGGGGGCATGGTGCAGGATGTTTGGGGTAAAAATAAGCATCCTGTGGGCTCTCTGCACGACATCCCGCCGGATGTCGAAAAAAAAGCTTTTAGTAACGACAACCGGCGGGATGTCGTGCAGAGAGCCCCCCAAGCCCCCAAGCCCCCCAAGCCCCCAAGCCCCCAAGCCCCCCAAGCCCCCAAGCCCCCCAAG
>JBKDHA010000065.1:0-23137 GCA_046335555.1 Bacteroidota bacterium | reverse complement strand
ATAAAACTAAAACTCAATTGATCAAGATTATGATTAAAAAAGACATGTACAACGCCGCATCAGGGCAAAAGACATGAAGAAGAAGTACGGCGCAAACGAACGTTCGCAGATGCTGAAGTATCACATTCAGACATCAGGCCGTTCGCTGCACGCACAGGAAATCGACTTCAATGATATTCGCACCACGTTGCAAGCATTGTATGCTATTTACGACAACTGCAACTCACTGCACACAAATGCATACGATGAAGCCATTACCACACCAACCGAAGAATCGGTGCGCCGTGCAATGGCTATCCAGCTCATCATTAATCGTGAGCTTGGTTTGGCGAAGAACGAAAATCCGCTTCAAGGATCATTCATTATCGAAGAGCTGACTGATCTCGTAGAAGAAGCAGTACTCACAGAGTTCGACCGCATCAGCGAACGCGGCGGTGTGCTGGGGGCAATGGAAACAATGTATCAGCGCGGAAAAATTCAGGAAGAAAGTTTGTATTACGAAATGCAGAAGCACACCGGCGAGTATCCAATTATTGGTGTGAATACATTCCTTTCAGCGAAAGGATCACCCACAATTGTTCCCGCAGAGGTTATCCGCGCAACAAAAGAGGAAAAAGAATATCAGATTGAAATGCTTGTGAATCTTCACAAAGCAAATGAAGAGCGCGCCAAAGCATCACTAGAACGTTTGCAGCACACTGCAGTGTTGAACGGGAATGTATTTGCGGAGTTGATGGAAGCAGTGAAGTATTGTTCGCTTGGACAGATAACTGCTGCGTTGTTTGAGGTGGGGGGGCAGTATAGAAGGAATATGTAGGGGAGGTGGAGTAAAAACTATAATTAAAAAAATAAACCTTCAAGGTTTCTAAAACCTTGAAGGTTTATTTTTTTAATTATAGCGCTATGTTTTTTATAAACAGATGTTGATTCTCAGCTTTACGATTATATTTTTGTTTTATTAATAGAATACTATCATGTCTGAGAAATACAAAGCCCCATTTGTTGCAGGTGAGTACTATCACGTTTTTCATCATGCAGTTGGTTACGAAAATATATTTAAAGAAAAATCGAATTACGACCACTTTTTAGATAGATTGAAACATCATATTTCAACATATTGTGATTTAACAGATTGGTGTTTAATGCCGAATCATTTTCATCTGATCATTAGAGTTAGACCTGAATTAAGTAGTTTATTAATGCCTGCTCAAGTTGAAGTAACAGTTGTTCAGTGTTTCTCAAATTTTCTCAATAGTTACACAAAGTCAATAAATAAACGCTATAAACGCAGAGGATCAATCTTCGCCGGACGTTTTAAACGTATTCAAATAACGAATGAACGCCATCTGAATATTGCCAGAGAATACGTAAGATACAATCCAGAGCATCATGGTTTTACTGATAACTCAGAAAAATGGCCTCATTTAAAAATTAGTCTAAATGGTAATGCCGGTTTTGATTAGGGGGATTTATCCTGAAGTACTTAGTAGTTAAAAAAAAAATAAAAATAAACCTTCAAGGTTTCAAAAACCTTGAAGGATTATTTTTATTTTTTTTTAAACAGGGTTTCGTGTCAAAATTCTAGATTATAATAAAGCACTCCGTAACTTCGCCAATCAAACCTACGATCAATGAACTACAATTTCGCTTTCGCATTTATGTTTCTGCTGCTTTTGATAAAGCCTTCTGCAACTACAACCCCCCTCTACAAAGCAGCTATTCAAAACGCAGGTGCAAACGAAAAAAGCCTTGTCAATCCGCGCATCGTGCCTTTTCTGCATGATGATTACGAAGGTGATTCACTGCTGATTGACGGTCTCAAAAACGAAAAGTATCTCTCTGCGGAAGATATTACATATATGCACATGCAGCTGAAGAATAACCGCGCAGGCATTTGGACTGAGGACAGTCTCGGTGATCTGAAATTGCTTCCGGCTGGCGAAGCTCCGGCTGTAGGACTGTCACCGAAAAAGTCAACAAAAGCCTGGACTAACTATTTCAAAAAACACGATGTTGGGTTTTATGAAATTTCGCGTCCGGTACTTTCGAAAGACGGAATGACGGCTGTACTTTGTGTAAATTTTCAGTGCGGCGTGTATTGCGGAAATGGTGGTGCTTATGTATTTCGGTTGCAGGATGGAGTTTGGAAAGCCGTTAAAAATTTATACAGTTGGAAAAAATGAGTTAACTTTAAGTAAACCTATTTAACCCCCGGCTATGAAAAAGCCAATTTTACTTACGCTGCTCATTTCTGTTGCATGTGTTTTAAACGCACAACAGAATAGTGATGAATGGTACCGGTTTCAGCTCACCGGTTTTGCCGGTTATGCACATAATTTCGGCAAGCCGCTTTTGCCACCCAATTATTCATATTCCGGCCCCGACGGATATTTTTCTGTTAATTATGCAGGTGCTAAAGAAGTTGGTGCATTTTCTTACGGAACATCTTTTTTAGCTTTCCCCTCTTTTTTTAGATTCAACCGATTTTGTATCGCAGCTGGTGTCGGCACATTGCAACTCAATACTATTGTTGCGTCTGATTCGATTGTTCAGGTGTGGAATTTTACATCTCCGCCTCCAGCTATTGGACGCAGTGTTTTGTATGATGTCCGTTGGAATGTTCAAGAGCAATTTGTTCAATTTCCGGTTTTGGTGCGTGCCTACTTTATCAGAAGAGGACGTTTTGTAACTCATTCAGATATTGGATTTGTACCATCATTGTTGCTCAATAGAGTTGAAAATTACTTTACAGCTGACACGTACAAAAAAACATTTTTCGGAACATCTTTTTATACCGCGGATCTTAATATTTCGTATCGCATAAAATCCAGTAATAAATATGGATTGTTTATTACTGCCGGTATTACCTCACAAATGGCTGTAACGGAAACACAAAAGCAACGCAGACCCGGAATGATTGGCGGTTTGCTGGGATTAAGATTTGATGCATATTAATAACACAAATAATGAAAAGCACACTAGTATTTATTCTCATTCTATGCACAACAATATTGAGTGCACAAGAACTACCGGTCAACCACTTTGAGGTGTTTGGTATCGGAGGAATGATCAGAAACAGTGGAAAGCCTGTTTCTCCTTCTAACTATAACTATCAAGGGCTTGCCGGTTATGATAGTAAAACCTATTATGGAATTACTGAAGAGCAGCGTCTTACGGCCAGAGGCATTGGACTGATTTACATGCCTTCTTTTCTAAGCTATAAAAGATTTTCTGCCGGAATAGGTCTTCAGTTTCTGAATTTTAATTCTATTGTCCGCGTTGATTCTATTGTAAGATTATCAGGACAAACGTATCCTCCCCAGAATTCATACAACAGCAGAGAAGTAGAAAAAGGTATTGTC
Organism: Bacteroidota bacterium; assembly: GCA_046335555.1. GTDB lineage: Bacteria > Bacteroidota > Bacteroidia > Palsa-965 > Palsa-965. Next base: position 19,775 of record JBKDHA010000065.1, on the reverse strand, counting down.
TGGAAAGTTAATCAGCGACAAGTACAAATTCCTGTTTTGTTTCGGTATCATTTGATGCTGAAAGAGAGACATCGCTTTTATGCTGAAACAGGCTTGTTAATTCATGCTTATAGAAAAGGTGTGTATCCGGCTCAATTAAATCAGGAATCAGAAGAGTTCACAGGTGAAATGGATCTGGGAGTTACTTGTGGATTAGGCTACTCATTTATTTATCCGTTGAACCGAATAAACTTGCTGGTGAGTTCCGCAGTTGTTGCAGGATTACCATTTTCTGCAACCGTAATTGGACAAAAAAATCAGTTTTTCGGATTCAGGATAGCTGCTGGTATTGAGTTTAAATCTCAGTGAGTTGGTGTATATTTTGAATGATGAAAAGCAACTTTGGGAACAATGCGAAGTCTTATTGATATATCCTTATTGACTAATGAAGAATATCATTATTTTATTTATGATTATTTGTACTTCAACTTTGCAGGCCCAGCTGAAGTATAATCGTCTTGAATTATTTTTTGCAGGAGGGTTAAGTCAAAACTATGGTGATCCGATTACCCCGCGTGATCTGCCCCCCGTCTATTTCTACTACGGCACATCAGAAGATCAGGCCATTTCTCATCAGTTTGGGTTCCTGTTCTTTCCGAATAAAACACAGGTCGGACGTTTTTCATTGGGCTTTGGAATTCAAGCTTTACGACTAAAATCGGTAGCAAAAGCCGATTCAATTATTCAAGTGAATAATTTGTTTAATCCGAATTCTGTTTACTACGAAACCTCATACAATGTGAGTTGGAATGTGAAGCAGTTTCTCGGGCAATTTCCATTTCTTATTCGATATTCAGCCGTAGAAAAAGGTTCAAACCGTTATTTTGCTGAAGGTGGTATTGTACTTTCTGTTTTTGATAAAGGATATTATCCTCCCGGAGCAGGAAATGTAACAGAACAGAATTATTACCCGGGCTATATTTTGGGTGTCGGGTATATACGTTTGATTAATCCGGGTAATGCTCACGGGTTTGTCAGCACTTCTTTAACATGGTTCAGAACGCAGGGTAGAATAGCATTAGGACAAATCCCGGGATTTATAGGAATTCGTATTGCTGCTGGCTTAGAATGGAATTTTAACAGAAAATAATTACTTCAATAACTTCCGCCATTTTGCTGCAACTGCTTTTTCAGCAACTACTTCGCTGCATCCATTGAATGCGGCAAACGCACTCAGTTTTTCTTTTAAATCGGCGAAGAATACCTCGGTGTTTTCGGGCTTGTGCTCTATGTGCAGCGAACGAATGTAAAATATGCCCGATGCCCTGTCGGCTTTCGGATCCAAACGCCCGATAAAATTCCCATTCCAAAGTATCGGCAGGCAAAAGTAACCGAACTTACGTTTTGACTCAGGTACATAACATTCAACCTGATAATCGTAACCAAAAATAAGCTTGGTTCGGTTGCGCTGTATTACAGCATTGTCGAACGGCGAAAGCAGATGAATATGCTTTGCCGATAAAATTCGTTTACCAAAACTCTCTGCCAGTGCATAGTACACATCTTTACTGCCTTTAACATGAAAGCGAATAAGTAAGCCGTGTTCAGTTTGTGCTTCAAGTTCTTTCTTTACAGCAGTACTTGCGTTATTGCGCAAGTAAGTAATTTGCTGAGCACTTGCAAAACCGGTCGACCGAAGAGCTGTACGTATGAGATACTGTGCATATTCGCGCTCAGTTGGCAGCGTTGTATTGATGCCTTCCGGCAAAACGCGTTCAGCAAGATCATATACTTTTTGAAAACCCTGACGCGCACTTATCATCAGCGTTCCATCCATAAACAATTGCTCAAGCGCAACTTTTGCAGGCTTCCAGTCGAACCAGCTTCCTCGTTTGCGGTCGGTTTCGAAATCGCGGGCTTGCAGCGGGCCTTCATTTTTGATGCGGTCAAGCACAAATTTCAGAAGTTGCTTTTTGCTTGTAAACCAGTGCTGATGTCCATCGCGGTAAAGCTGCTTACGAACAAGCGAAAACCGGTAATCTTCCATCGGCAGAAACGATGCGGCGTGACTCCAGTATTCAAACACCTTGCGTTCGGCTACAAGCTGCGTGAGATGTTCTTCTTTGTAGTTTGCTGCGCGTGTGTAGAGCGTATGATGATGCGCACGGGCAACAACAGCAAGTGTATCAAGCTGTATATAGCCAAGATGTTTAACCGTTTCAAGTGTTCCTGTTTTACCTTTCCCGAAATTGTTTTCGCGCAGCAATCCTTGTGCGTTGAGCAAACGCAGTTTCAATTCTTCGGGTGATAAAACGGGAAGCTGTGCGCTCATTCAGCGAAGATAATTATCAATGCTGAACAGTAATGTGCTTTTGATGTAACCCCGATGCTGTTTGCAAACTCAGAATATACAAACCGTTGCTCAGTGCTTCGGTCGAAATGCGGAGTTGTGCTGCTGTGCCTGTCCCGCTGTCTATTAATTGTCCGGCTGAATTATGAAGTTGCCAGCATTCAATAATATCGGGCGAATTTACAGCTACAAAGTCTTGAGCCGGATTGGGGTAAACACTAAACATTTCAGAATTGATATTTTCTGGAATACTTGTAACGACTCCCGGAACTTCAATCATCACAAACGAATTGGGCTGCATTGAGAATTGATAACTACCATTTGTGAGCGAAATGTTTTCGCTCTGCAATTGCTGAAGCGGAAGTAAATAACTGATTGCATTGACTTGTGTGTACCCCGCATTCCTCAATGAATCATACCGATAAATAATATTGTTGTGTGTTGAGTCGATACGGTAAATTTTTCCGGGTGTATTGCCTTGCAAATAATATATCGATAGATCAATATTCATGGAGTGTGTCCAGAGTGAATCCTGTATTGGATATAAGTACTGTGTGTTTAGAATACAATTATCAGACGGTAACTTTCCGGTAATCGTAATTAAATTTCTCAGCGCCGAATCAAGACGTGAAACATCGCCGGTTTGTAAGTTGATATAACCATCATTACTCAACTGACGAATTGATGTACAGCCGTTGTACACAAGATTTTCAAAAGCTGCAACAATTCCCGGAGAATTTCGGTTGGTAAGCATTAACCGAATCGTATCTCCGCTTATCGTATAATAATTACTAAGATTTCCTGTCATGTTATTATTGTATGCTACGTTTAAGTTATTGCTGTAATATTTATCCATAGTATGCAACATTTTCCAGACAGGTTTTTCCAAACCACCATAGCTGATTAATCCATAATCCTGATGAAATTCAGTTGCTGAAGGATTGAAATCTTGCCAGGCTGCAATACAATTGAACTCAAAATGATTTATGATCCATGAATGACTTACAAAATTTACAAAAGCAAATCCCGCAGGTTGATCACGTACAGCTGATGGCGCATTCCATTCACTTAAAATTAGTGGTAAAGGTGCAATGGAACGGGTTGTACAAAAATTATCTACCGTAAGAGGTGGCAGACGAAAATCTGAATACGCAAATGTGAAATTATGCCACGATATAAAATCTGGCATAGTTTGCGTAATCAGCATGCTATCGATCAAATGTGCAATCAGTGAATGTGTGGCGAACGTATCAGGATGTATTCTTTCCGGGATAAACGTTCTTGCAAGTCCGTTTGCCCAATAATTTACCGCCGGGCCACCAACTTTTGCAGTCGGATCAGCATTTTTAGCTCCCGTCCTCGTTGTTCTGAACAAACGCATGTATTCAGCTTCGGTGCCTGTCCATGATCCGATATCCGGCTCGTTCCAAACTTCGTAATACGGATCAAGCCCCCATTGATTATTGATTTTATTTACAATGCTGTCAACAACAGTTTGCCAGGTTGTCCAGTTTGCCGGAGGTTTTGTATTTAGCACAGATCAGCCCGGAGTTTGAGCAGGTGAAGGATCAGAAGAACTGCTGAGCCATGCCGGCATTTTCTCAAAAATCAATACAAGATGATCGCAACGTTGATTGGTTGCTAACACATCGGTACGAGATTGTTCAAGTAATGCAAGGCATTGTGTAAGGTTACTGCTGTTATTTAATGCGCTTTCAATAATATTGAGCCGCACCGCTTTAAAATGTGTGTTTGAATCAAAAAAAGCATTGAATCCTGTTGCGTTTTTAGGAACAAAAAAAACGCCCGGTGATAGGTCCGGATTTACAATGTTAATTGGATTAGCCGGATTGATGTGGATTTGTGTTTGTGCGCACAGCTTGATTTCTGCAAGCAGCAGCAGGAAGAATAAAATCTTTCGCATATACCGAAGTTAGGATTATTAGCTATTTCTGCAAAGCAAATACTTTTACGTAACTTCGTGATTCAATGAAACTCCCCGTAATTACATTTCTGCTGCTGCTTTCCGGAATGCTCGGCGCACAAAATTGCATCGACACCACACGCATTGTTTACGGCGGTGCGTGCGATCCGCGTTGGGAACCCGTTTGCGGCTGCGATGGTTATACGTATCGTAACGATTGTTTTGCGCGTAATGCAGGTTTAATTTCATTCACCTACAATACAATCTGCGATGATGTGGATTTTGACTTCAACCCCAATCCCCCGGTTGATTTCATTACGGTTGATGCAATGGTGAGCAGTCCCGATATTGTTTATGTGCAGGTGCTCGACCGGTTTGGTAAAATTCATTACACAAACACACTCACAGTCAATGATCGTGTACAGTTTCAGATAGATTTTAGGGAATACACTTCAGGTATCTACTACCTGATTCTTTTTACCAATGAGGGTTACCGGGTAAAAAAAGTGATAAAGTACGAGCAGTAATTACTTTGTGATGATCAGCTTTTCGCTTTGCAGCGGTGTACCGTTGCTGCTGAGTGTGCGGCAAAAATAAATGCCTGCCGACAGACTGCTTACTTCCAGATAAACTTTATCGTTGCTGAATGCTTCATCGCTGATGAGTTGGCCTGTTGCATCGTAAAGCTGCAACCGCTCGGCTTGCGGATGATTGGTGATGAACGTAACAGACTGACTCGCCGGATTGGGATACGCTGTCAGCGTTAATGCCGATGCGGTTGACTCTGGAATGCCGGCCGGACAAACATTCAGTGCATTAAATGTTGACGGAGAAAAAGTGATAAAACTTCCGGTGCCGTTTGGACAACGCCCGAGAGATACATCTGTGGTTTGTATGCCGAAACTCACGCTGTCTATAATTGTTCCGTTAGCTGTGCTCAGCCAGATCATTTCGCCGCCTGCCGACAGCTTGAAATTGCAATGCACATACGATGAAGTTGATGCGTTTCCATCAGCCCAAACGATGAGATAACTATAAGCCGGAATAATTACATCCGGCATCGGAAATTTCAGCTGAGTGGTTGCATCATCAGTAAGATAAAGTCCGCTGAGGCTGAGTGGTGCTGCAGTTCGGTTGTATAGTTCTATCCAGTCTTCATGATTTCCGGCTTCATTAACTGCATCATTTTGGTTACTTGCCAGAAATTCATTGATCACAACCTCACCAACATTTGCTGTTGTTGCGGCAACCAACAGCGAATAGTATTCATGTTCGGCACGAGCCGGCGAAAACATTCCTGCATTCGAATTTTGCGCATAAATGTAATACTGCATCATGGCCGAAGTAGCCGTTATTGCTGCACCGTAAACATTATCGCCCGCTGCACCGTCCTGATGCAAACCATCATCAAACATCGGTGTACGGTAAAAACGTTTGTAGATCTGGTCGCGGTAACCTAACCAAACTTGTGTGCCGCCGGTAACAGTTGCTGTAATGTAAACACTTGTGCTGAGCGCGGGCAACGATGGATTTGCAGTAACTCCTGAAATGGCAGGAGGCACGGCTGTAAACTGTGATGTGCCTGAAAGATAAGTGTCGCGGGCAGCCATTAATGCTGACAGACCTACAATGCCGGAAGCTGAATTGTTGAGATTCTGCTGAAAACTGGTGTACGGATAAAGCGGAGCGGTTTCGGCCTGAACAGAGCTGTCAACAAGTGCCTGAAGATTTTGTGCCGATGTGAGATAATTTCCGTTGCTGATAAACTCACTCATAATCGTTCGCATGTGTGCAATGTACATGCGGCTGTAAGTGGTATCGGCAAGAATTTTTTGAATCAGCGGACGAGCTCCGTAAGTTGAATGCAGCAGTGGTGTCATTTGCTGCATACCACTTACTGTGAGGTTTGCAGTGCCGGTGTTTGTAAAACCGCCGAAACACATATTCAAATCCCAAATGATCGGTACAAAACGTCCGTTACCGTCGCGGTAGAGGTAATAGTTTTGTGCAAATGCGCCGGAGTAACTGTCGAGATTTACAAGCGCATTGTTAAACGCAAGCATCCAGATGGCGCGGTCGATATCGAGCACTGAGTCCAGTGATGTCGGGTTATTAGCAAGCGTATCACAAAGTGCAATCAACTCTTTCCACGAGTATGTTGATTTGATTTCGTAACGACTGTAATAGTTTGCACTGTCCTGTCCGAGATACAGCAAATTAGGAACCTGACCACTCAATACATTCGAAGGATTGCATTTGAAAAATGTATTGTCTTGCGAGTAGTAATGTAAGCTGAGGAAATTTTTATCGATAGATTCTGCATTACTGAACAAGCCGTAGTAAGCACCGTTTATAGTTATCCGTGCAAAATTACAACGCGGTGCATCCATATAATTGCTGAGAATATCATACGAAAGCACTTCGCGAATGCACGACGGATCTGCAAATCCGCTGCCAAGCTTTATATCTTCAAACCCTTGATAGTCGGCATTGCCGTGAATGTAATCGAGTTTGATGTGCAGCGGATTTTTTGTGCGGCTTGAATCATACGTACTGTTTCCTTTGTATTTCACGCCAACACTGTCGTACACAATTCCATTAATTACAACTTGTGTTGCCAGTATATAGCCATCGCTTCCGTTTTTTGCTGTATCAAGCAAATAATCCCAGTTGCTTTGTGCAAAGGTGATGTCGATGATCTGGATGGTATCGCGGGCATAAAATGAACTTTGTGCTGCACTGTTATTTTGCAGCAAACAACCGAATACAATAAACAAAAACAGACGCGAAAGAGTAGTCATAACGATTCAAGAAAAAGGATTACTGAACCAGTAAGCGTTGCATAAATACGTCACCTGATACTGTGTTTGATGCACGCACTAAATAAAGTCCGCCGGTAAATGTTTCAGCAGGAATTGTAAAGCGCGAAGTGTTTAGTGACTCGTATTGTGCAAGCATTCGTCCTGAAGCATCCAGCACCTGAATGTTCCAACCGGCTGATGATTCGGGGAACAATAATTCAGTGCTTCCGCTTGTTGGATTGGGATACAGGTTAATGCTGTTTTCAGTTTCAACTTCTGTTACGCCAACCGATGCACACGATGAACAGCTTGTGTAACAAACAACATTCAGCATAGTATCACTGGGCACTGATACACTTCTGTTGCCCGATAAATTTGCACACCAGCTCAATAGGTTTTCATAATCGCCCGCTGTATTTCCGTTCAGATACTTATACTCATAAACGGCTGATGTGTTGTTGCTGTCAACATAAGTAATGTATTCGTAAACATTACCGTCGAATGAATACATGCGTGTTGCCGAAGGATTCCAGTTTTGAAACCAACCTGCAATGTGCACACCATTTGTGTTTACAGCTGTTTCGTTTTGCATATCGACATAAAAACGAACAAGCTGTTTTAGCGCAGGAGCATTGCCGCTGAAACGAATGGCTCCGATTTCAAGTGTATCGTTAGCCAGCGAATCAACATAAATCCAGCGACTGTCGATGAAGTTATAATTAACCCGCGACTGCAGCGGTACAAATTCCTGTTCGTAGCCATAAATACCGTTTACGAATTTGTACTCATACGCACGGAATGCAGGAAGATCAACAACCAGATGATAGATATTGGTATCAGCTGCATCCTGCGTCATTGCAGTTGTGCCGGGATCCCAGTCGGCCGGAAAGCCGGCTTCATCCTGAAAATCGCCGGTGATGTGAATGCCCAGCGGACTTTTCGTCCACGACGACATATCCACCGAGAATTTTACTTTTTTGGCATGCAGCAGTGGCGTAAAACAAAGCGCAACTGCAAGAAGAAAAATGTTTTTCATTTCAGACAGATTATCGAACAATAGCCAAACGACGAGAGATTACAGCTTCTCCATTGGTGTGAATCATTACATGATACATACCGGCCGGAAGCGAAGAAAGATCGAGCTCACGGGTGTTGGTTTCTGTAAGCACAATCTGTCCGGCCATGTTTATCAGTTGCACATTAAATGAGCCGTTTACTGCATTACCACTCAGGTAAAGCATGTTTGTTGCCGGATTTGGGAAAACATTCAGCAAATCGGTTTCTGCTGCTGTTGCAATGCCTGTAGGAACCGAAAGATCTTCGAGTGCAGAGTAGGCGTAGCCGCAGGCAACTGCATCAGTAGTGCGCACTTGATACGTTCCGGAAACAGTTGCCGTGTAGCTTTGCGAAGTTGCTCCGGCAATTTGTACACCGTTCAAGTACCACTGATAAGTTGCTGCACTTGTTGATGTAAAAGTATTGCCGGCAACAGTAATTGTTGGTGTAGCAACTGCAGGCGCATTTACATAGCAAGTTGAGTAACGATGCGCCTGAGCTACAGAGCCGGATGCAGTAAACGACCAGATGGTATTTCCTGCAGGATCGGTTTCATAAATAGTGCCTGAGAGTGCAAGGCAAACTAAATTGTTTCCGTTAGGCAATTGGTTTGAATTGCCCATGTTGGTTGTGCCGCCGGTGCAGGTGAGTCGCTGCGTATAGGTTGACGGTGCAAAGGCGGTATTCGGTGTGTAATTGTAATTGAATCCGTTTACCGGAGGCTGCGCCATATCAACACACGACTGTGTTTGCGAAATGCCTTTGTTGTTTAGTGCAACAAGATAACCGGCATTGGGATAGTCTTCGGGAATCCAATGCGCATCATGCAATACATTGAAAATGGTTGTGCCGGTTTGTCCGTAAGTAGCCGGTTTGCCCCAGCGGTAAAGGAAATCGCCGCCTTTGCCCGAGCGACCTCCGCTGTGCGATGCCGCTTCAGCCATTGTAGTGCTGTGATCAATCACATAAAATTCGTTGGTGTTGTGCGCACTCACTACAATCTGATCAAGCATCGGATTGTAGTCGATGCCGTTCATGTGCCAGATTTCTTTTGTTGGTGCATAGTTGATGTTATACAACTCAGGATGCGCTGAAGAAGATGATACATAATTGTCTTTGGTCGAATCATTGCTCTGGCAGAGATGATCCCAGAGATGCCATTCCCAAACAATAGTTCCTGTTGTTGCCCCTGTGGGTTGTACTTCCACAACTTTATCAGGCCACATGGTAATTGCATTTGTGCAGCCGGCCTGTGTAACTGCCGCCGAGTTTTTGAGTTCGTAAGCAATCAGCAGCACATTGCCGTTGGGCAAAGCACATATATCGTGATGCGAGCAATAAGTTGTAGTGGAGTAGGTGTAATCCCAAAGAATAGTTCCGTTCCAGTCAACCTTCTGAACCCGGCCGGCCATTCCGCCGCCTGTAAATACTGCATTGGTGGTTTTTACCGTGCGAAGCAAAACACCGCCGGGAAGCAGATACGATGAGTAAGCCGTTTGTCCCGTTAACCCCGACCAGGTATGATAGATTGCACTGGCTGTATCAAGCAGTCGCGCTGTTGTACTGTTTTGCGTACTGTAAAGAGTATATCCGGGCCATTGCTGTGCCTGCATTTGTAAGCCAAACCCGAGAAGGAATATCGTAAAGAGTTGTGTCAGACGTGATGTCATATTAATGATTTTTTAACAAGATCGGCCAAATCGGGCAAAATCATACACCAATTAGACGAACACAGGAATTGTATCGGAGAACAAAGCTATTTATGAGTTAAGTGATTCGGAAGGTGCAGATAATCAGTTGTTTGGTAGAAATAGTGGTTGGGCTTTGTGGAATTTGCACTTTGAAAACATCCTTCTTTCAAGAACCCAAAACTTTACAGCATGTCAACACTACTTCTTCCGCTTCGGTCACGCGTTGTTTCGCTTACACCTCCGCTGCTGCGCGATATTGCAACTTGGTTTAGCAGCGATGCCCGCCATTATCAGGTTTTATTTCAGCTCACCTTCCTGCTTTTCGGCATGTTTGCGCTGGGCTGGGAAATTTCATTGCTGCGGCTGAACGTCGTTATTCTTACCTGTTTGGCAGTTCAGGCATTGTTTATTCAGTTTACATCAAAAGACTGGTCAGGACTCAAGAGTGCGCTCATTACTTCCATGAGTTTGTGTTTGATGATGCAGGCCAACAGTATCTGGACATTTGTGCTGGCGGGAACAATTGCCATTGCTTCCAAGTTCCTTATTCGTATAAAAGGGCGGCATATTTTTAACCCGGCCAACTTCGGAATTTTGGTAGCACTGCTCGCTACCGGCGATGCTTGGGTTTCGCCCGGACAGTGGGGCAGCAGTGGTTTGCTGTTGATGCTTGTGGGTTGTCTCGGACTTCTTGTTTTGCTGAAAGTAAAACGACTTGATACCGCCTTTGCATTTCTCATTGTTTTTCTCGGCCTTAATTATGTGCGCAACGTGCTTTATTTAGGCTGGCCAACCGACTTTTTTATTCATCAGCTCAACACAGGTTCGCTGCTGCTTTTTTCTTTCTTCATGATTACCGATCCGATGGCAACGCCGCTTTCACGCAAAGCGCGCATTATTTGGGCCGCAATGGTGGGCGTTCTGGCCTGGTGGCTCAGTGCGAAAGCATTTATTCACACCGCCCCGCTCTGGGCATTGATCTCACTTTCGCCGCTGGTTCCTGTATTCAACTGGCTCATGCCCGGCGAAAAATTCAAATGGGTTAAGGAAGGTGTAAAGTGATGAGTGTAAAGTGTAAAACGGTTTTTATACCGCACTCTTCACACTCCACCCTTCACTTTCCACTCTCCACTTATCACTTTACACTTCAAAAAAATGAAGACATTAATCACAACACTGCTGCTTTTGCCGCTAACAACAGGGCTTCATGCCTTCTGCGGATTTTATGTGGCTAAAGCCGATGCTACTTTAACCAACAAAGCATCACAGGTAATTATTGTGCGCGATGGTAATCGTTCGGCAATAACGATGTCCAGCGATTTTCAGGGCGATGTGAAAGATTTTGCAATGGTTGTTCCGGTGCCTGTTGTACTCAAGCGCGATGATATAAAAGTGCTTGAACGCGTCATCTTCGACCGTTTCCGTGATTACTCTGCTCCGCGTATGGCCGAGTATTTTGATCCTGAGGTTTGTCCGAGACCGTATGATGATTATGCATACAGTGAAACGCAGTTGGAATCTGTTACTGTTTCACAAATAAGCAGGTCTGTAAAATATAAATCCAAGAAAGACTATGGTGTAAAAGTTGAAGCTGAATATACTATTGAAGAATATGAAATTGTAGTTCTTTCGGCAAAGGAATCAGACGGACTTTCGCGCTGGCTTAATGATAACGGCTATAAAATTCCGCAGAAAGCGAATGAAGTTTTGCAGCCTTACATTTTGAGCAAGATGAAATTTTTTGTGGTGAAAGTGAATATGGATGAGTTGAAAAAGCGGAATCCGTATGTAACTAACGGAGTATATCCGCTGCGCCCGATTCAGATTAGTTTCGACTCTCCCAAGTTCATGCTGCCAATTCGTTTGGGAATGGCTAATGCAACCGAAGCGCAGGATATGATTGTATATGCACTCTCTCGCACCGGCCGTATTGAAACTACAAATTACCGCACCGTGAATATGTCAACCAATATGAATGTTCCGGTTTTTGTAGCCAACCCTTTCAGCGATTTTTATCAGAAAGCTTATACAAAACGCTTGAACGAAGAAAGCCGCAATGCTGTGTTCCTCGAATATGCCTGGGATGTGAGTCCGCAAAATCCGGTGAAGTGTGATCCTTGCGTTGGAACTCCGCTTTATCTGGCTGATCTGCAAACAGCAGGTGTAAAATGGGCAAGTGTCGGTGATGCAAATGGTAAAGTATATTTCACGCGCTTGCATGTAACGTATGATCGCGAACATTATCCGCAGGATCTGATGTTTCAGGAAACACCTAACCGCGAAAACTACCAGGTGCGTTTTGTACGTCACAACCCGCCGCGGTATCAGGATTTCAGTTGCGAGGCCGGACAGCGTTACATCCGCGAACTTCGTGAACGCCGGCTTACCGAACTCGAAAACTACCAAACCCTTACCGGCGAACGTGCTCCCGAATACACCACCTACCTCAACGAGTTCGATAATCAGTTGCGCCCGCTTCCGAAAGGCGAAAACAACAAACCCAAAAAAGAAGATGTCTTCCCGATGTTCGGTGGCGGCGATGATAACGGCTCGGGCCGAACATCGCTTCCGGTTGTGATGCTTTCACTTCTTACTCTTACTGCAATTTTCTTTGCACTGAGCCGCCGGCGCATGCAACCTGCAGTTTAACCTTACTCAATAAACGCACACATACATGAAAAATTCTGTTCGTATTCTAATGCTTGCAGCTGCACTATTCGGCACACATGCAGCACAGGCTTTCTGCGGCTTCTATGTCGCCAAAACAGATGCAACGCTGCTTAACAAAGCATCACAGGTAATTGTAACACGCGACGGCATACGCAATGTCATCACCATGTCGTCCGATTTTCAGGGCGATGTGAAAGACTTTGCAATGGTTGTGCCGGTGCCTGTAGTACTCAAGCGTGCCGACATCCGCATCAAAGAGCGCAGCATATTCGAAAAGTTTAACGACTACACTGCGCCGCGCATGGCCGAGTATTATGATCCCGAACCATGTCCGGCTCCGGCTTACGACAGTACATTAACTTTTGCATGGGCTACCGGTACATATACTCTTGATTATGCAGCTTCGCCAACTATGATGTTAACATCGGTTGGTGGTGTAACTGTTGAGGCACAGTACCGAATTGAAGAGTATGATATTGTAATGCTTTCGGCAACAGAATCGGGCGGATTGAAAAAGTGGCTTACGATTAACGGCTATAAAATTCCGGACAAAGCAGAAGAAGTTCTCGATCCATACATCGCGAGTAACATGAAGTTTTTTGTGGTGAAAGTAAACATGGATGAGCTTCGCCGCCGCAATCCATACATAAGCGACGGAATATATCCGCTGCGTCCGATTCAGATTGCATTTGATTCGCCTAAGTTCATGCTGCCTATTCGTTTGGGCATGGCCAATGCAACCGAAGCACAGGATATGATTGTTTACACACTTTCACGCAAAGGCCGAATTGAAACCACAAACTACCGCACCGTAAATGTTCCAACGAATATGAATGTGCCGGTATTTGTTGCCGACAAATTCACTGATTTTTATAAAAAGACTTATCAGAAATCGCTGAATGAAAATGGCCGAAATGCTGTATTTCTCGAATACGCCTGGGATGTAACTCCGCAGAATCCAATCCCCTGCGATCCGTGTGTAGGAACACCATTGTATATAAATGATTTGCACGATGCCGGTGCCGATTGGGCAACAGTAAGTGGCCCAAATACCGGGCAGGTTTACATAACCCGTTTGCATGTAACGTATGATCGCCAGCATTATCCGCAGGATCTGATGTTTCAGGAAACACCGAATCGCGAAAATTTTCAGGCGCGCTATGTTCGTCACATTCCGGCTTCGCGAAACGGTTTAACCTGTTACGAAGGTCAGCGCTATATCCGTGAGTTGCGTGATCGCCGCCTCGAAGAATTAGAAAACTACAAAATTCTCACCGGCGAAGTTGCTCCGAATGCGCAAGATTATTTTACGCAGTTTGATAATCAGATGCGCGCATTTACACCCGAAGAAACAGAACGCCGCAAAAAAGAAAATGAAATCAATGGCGCACCCCTTGGCGATGATAACAATACGCCCGGAGGAATGCCGGTTTTGCTGCTTTCGCTGTTAACCCTCACTGCTGTATTCTTTGCCCTCAGTCGTTCCCGCGTTCCCGCAGCAGTGTAAGCAAAGTAAGTATAACCCTGAATTATGCTTCTGTTTTGGGTTCTTCTTTAACATGCAGGCATAATTCAAAGTCCTGTTTCCAAAGCGATAGCCGAGGAGACAGGACTTTTTGTTGAAGAGTATTTTTTTGATAGTGGTAATTCAATAATTGAAAAATCAAATCATCAGAAAAATCACATCATCAAACGCAACATCAACACGAGGATTTTTCATTAGCTATAAGCATTGCGCCTTTTGAACTTTTGCCTAAAAAGCGCCTTTGCGAGACATTTTAAGAAACGCAACATCATCAAGAATAATATCAATTAATTTTTTTAATAGCTAGAAGCATTGCGCCTTTTGAGCCTTTGCCGAAAAAGCGTCTTTGCGCGATATTTTTAAGGAACACACATCATCATCAGAAACATACATTAACAGAAACAACATCAATACAAGGTTTTTTATTTGCTAGAAGCATTGCGCCTTCGCGTCTTTGCGCGACATTTTAAGGAACACACATCACCATCAGAAACATACAGTAACAGAAACAACATCAATACAAGGTTTTTTATTTGCTAGAAGCATTGCGCCTTCGCATGATATTTTCAGACATAAGAAATCGTTTAAATCGTAGAAATTGATAATGCACAAAAGCATATTCAAAGAAAAAATCAACAGTATTTATGAAAATGATTTGTTGCCTGCATCTCATTACTGAATCAGCGTCAGAACAGAAAACAACTCAATACCTAATTACTATGAAACGATTAATGCTTTTTGCTTCGGCAATACTACTGTTGGCAGCAGATGCACATGCCTTTTGCGGATTTTATGTAGCCAAGGCTGATGTAAAGCTCTCCAACAAAACTTCGCAGGTAATCATTGTGCGCGATGGCGAACTGTCAACGATCACCATGTCGAGCGATTTTAACGGACCGGTAAACGATTTTGCAATGGTTGTACCCGTTCCGGTTGTGCTTCAGCAAAACGATATTAAGGTGGTAAACCGGCTTGTGTTCGATCAGTTGGATGCCTACTCAGCTCCGCGATTGGTAGAGTATTATGATAACGATCCGTGCAATACTTATTATTACCGCGACCGCTATGCAGCTATTCCGCAGGCCGCCAAATCCGAAAGCGCCGGGGATAATGCTGTTGAAGAGAAAGATGCTGAAAAATATCAGGTAAAAATTGAAGCCAAATATTCGGTTGGTGAATATGATATTCTCATTCTCTCAGCAAAAGAATCGGGCGGACTGGAGCGCTGGCTGAACGATAATGGCTACAAAATTCCTGCAGGTGCAAAAGAGGTTCTTGATCCCTACATCAAAAGCAACATGAAATTTTTTGTGGTGAAAGTGAATCTCGATGAATACAAAAAGCAAGGTGGTTCTGCTACTATTGATGGTTCACTGCCGCTGAGCCCAATTCAGATCAAATTCAATTCACCCAAATTTATGCTGCCGATTCGTTTGGGCATGGCAAATGCTGATGGTGCGCAGGATATGCTTGTATATGCTTTTTCGCGAAAAGGTCGTATTGAAACCACCAACTATCGCACAGTTCCGATGCCTACCGGACAAAAAATTCCACTCTTTGTGCGCGATGAGTTCAGTGAGTTTTACCGCGATACTTACAGCAAAACATGGAAGCGCGAAGGTAAGAATGTGGTGTTTCTTGAGTATGCCTGGGATGTAACCCTTAACGGCGGCATGAAATGCGATCCATGTGTAGGACCGCCGCCCATGTTCAACGAATTGGCGCAGGCTGGCGTAAACTGGCTCGTGGCCGACCAGTGGGGAAGTGCGACCGGATTTGTGTATTTCACACGCATGCACGTTACCTACGAACGCAACACATTCCCGCAAGATCTGATGTTTCAGGAAACTCCGAACCGTCAAAACTTTCAGGCGCGGTATGTGCTTACAAACCCTGCCGGCAGCGGATTTGAGTGTGCAGCCGGGCAGCAATACATTCGCGAGCTGAGTCAGCGCCGGTGGAATGAACTTTATACATACCAGTGGCTTTCCGGCCGCAGTATTGATGCGCACCGTGCTTATCCGGCTGAGTACAATGCCTATCTCAAACGTAACAAAGACGACGATAAAAAGCAGGGTTCGTTTGGTGCTCCGATGTTCGGCGGCGGCGATAACGATGACGGAAAACCATCACAGCCTTTTGGAGTATGGCTGCTCAGCGCTGCAACATTAGGAGCTGTCCTTTTTTCTCTTAGCCGCAGACGTGTTGTATTGCCGGTTGCAACGGTGTAAATGATGATAAAAAAACAGGCTGCCTTTGTAATCGGGCAGCCTGTTTTTTTATGCGTTGTTTTGTTGCTCATTGGGCGGTGTTTCGGTCTTAGGCTCTTCTTCCCAGGCCCAGCCGCAGCGTTCTTTCATACGTTTGGTATAAGCTTCGCGTTGTTCGGGTGTCATCCCGGCAAGTTTGCGTTCCAGACGTTTTTTCCAGTAATCGCTTTTGGTAGAGTTCCAGCTTGAGTTCCAGCCTTTTTTCCAGCCATTTTCGCCTTTTCTGTGATGACCTCCTTTACCCCAGCTTCCGAAAAGGATGCGGGAAAGAATGAATAATCCCCAGGCTTGCCAGTAAGTAATTACCGGGCCGCTGAATAAATCAGGAACAAGCCAGTTCCAGAGCCACATAATGATCCAGCCGAACAAGAATGCCAGCAGCGAGAACAAAATGATTCCACCCACAA
Source organism: Bacteroidota bacterium (assembly GCA_046335555.1). Taxonomy (GTDB): domain Bacteria; phylum Bacteroidota; class Bacteroidia; order Palsa-965; family Palsa-965. The sequence goes on along the minus strand of JBKDHA010000065.1, from coordinate 3,102 downwards.
TTTTAAGTATCCACTTCATGGTAATGATGTTTATGCGTTGTCGTTGAGTAAGTCAGCGTAATAGTTTTTGAGTCGTTCGCGCAGGAACAAAACAGCATAGCGTTTTCGCGAAAGCAGAGTGTTGAGGGGAACGCCCGAGGCCTCGGAGAGTTCGCGGAATGTGCGGTCTTCCACTTCGTTTTCCCAAAACACCCAGCGCTGTTCTTCGGGCAATTCGTCGAGTGCCAGAAGCATTTCCTGCATGAGTACGCGCCGGGTTACTGCCGCCTCCGGCCCGTCGGCCGAATCAGGAAGCAAATCGTTCAGACCGAGCCGTTCTTCTCCGTCATCACCTGTCGACGAATACAGGCCTTCGAGAGAAGTACTGCGGCGGCGGCGGAACAAATCGGCAATCTTGTTGCGGGCAACCTGATAAATCCATCCCGAAACACGTTCAATTACCCGTTCCATTCGCATGTTTTCGGCCAATTCAGTGAACACATCCTGCACAATGTCTTCAGCATCTTCGTCGTCCGGAATACGTTTACGAATGAAGTCGAGCAAACGGCGGCGTTCCCTTCGCAGCGTCTCTTCAAGGAGCCTGTTTTGTTCAGCAGCCATAGTCGTGTTTAAAGGCAGCACGTTCTTCATACACCGGAATAGTCGGGGTAACGTTGTGCTTTATTGTATGCAAGATGCATTTTTTCAGTTGAACTGCGTTGTATCTTTGTAATTGTAATGGAAGAACAGACAATCCCGCAATCCGAAATCCCGCCGCAACCACTTAAACCCATGTTTTTTGGTGACCGTGCTCCGCAGCCGCTATTACGCAGACTGCTCTGGTTTGCCGGCAGCATTGTTTTGTCGTGGGTGCTGATGTATGTTGTTTCGCAAAGCTGGATGCTGGCTACCGGTGTTACAGTCATATTTCTGCTGCACGAGTTTGGGCATCTTTTAGCCATGCGCATTTTTGGCTACACCGGTCTCAATATGGTTTTTATACCGTTGCTCGGTGCTTTCGTAAGTGGCAAACGAAACCGCAGCATTCAGTCTCAGGAAATTATTGTTTCGCTTGCGGGGCCTGTGCCGGGCTTGCTTCTTGCTTCAGTACTGCTGCTGTTGCCCGGTCAACTGCCTGAATATTTGCAAACCTTTATATTCATTGCCATTTTTATCAATGCGCTTAATCTGCTCCCTTTTCAGCCGCTTGATGGCGGCCGGATTATCAATATGCTCATGGGGCGGCAGGATGGTATGTATGTGATAATCATGCACGGAACTGTGGTTATCCTTGCCGCAATGCTTGCCTGGCAAACCAGTAGTTTTTTATGGATTTTTCTCGGGTTTTATGCCTTCCGGATGGCTATGTCAGAATGGAAAGTGTTGCCTGTGCGTCGTACTATGCTTTCCGACGGAGTTGATTTTCAGCAAAACTATAATGAGCTGAATGATCAGGAATACATTCGTTTGCGCCGCTATCTCCCGGCCTACGATGCTTCATTTAGTTATATCGGACAAACAACCTGGGCCGAAGTCCCGGAACTTCAGCGCCGGAGCGAAGAAGTTGCCATGCGGAGCCTGCTGCAGGATCCTGTTGACTACAATTTGAATATCAGCAAGCAGATTTTGCTTTGCCTTGTTTGGATAGGCTCGTTCCTACTTCCGTTTTTAATCATCGGACCGCAAAAAGCACTTGATGGCGTAGTTAAATTGCTTGGTTTGCAATTGTAAATACGTATAAAAAACGAAACCCGATAGTTTGAATTGCTTCAGTGACTACCGGGAATAAGATCAAGACAAATGTATTGCTTTTTATAGGGGTAAAGCAAGTTTTTTCTTTACTTTTTTCGAATTTTATTATAGAAAGTACTTGACATTCGCCCCTTCGTCTTGTTACTTTCGCAAAGTAATTTTCACCTTAAAGAAAATACGTCTGCTTATCAAGCAGAGTATCTTTCCATCCATTTATCAGCCTACGCTGAGCCGCCTAAGCTTTTTTAAGGTCAGTCTAATTTTACTCATTTCAATGAAATGCGTTTTACTGATTTTGAAAGCCGAATGTCGGCTGCGCGTATGAGGCGCTATCTGATAGCTTGTAATGGCGACAGCCGGAAAGCAATGACGCTGTATCGTCTGAATCTTGCCCTTTCGCTTGATTTATTTGCACAGATTAGTCTGTTTGAAGTTGCCCTCAGAAATGCTGTTGATCAGCATCTTCAAATTATGCTTGGTTACAACTGGCTCATTAATTCAACAATTCCCGGAGGTTGTTTTTACGGAGCACAGTTTAAACATACTTCCGAAAGTATATGCGATGCCGCCCGGAAGCTTGGGAATACTGCAAACCACGATCAGCTTGTAGCAGCACTGGGCTTTGGGTTCTGGCGTTACCTTTTTGCACCGCATCAGTTTGCGGCAACCGGTAATTCGCTGCTGGCTGTTTTTCATGAACGACCCGCATCATCGGCAGAGCAGCACTACAATGCCCGCTACATTTTTAATGAACTGGCTGCTGTAAACCGCCTCCGTAATCGCATTGCACATCACGAACCCATTTGCTTTGTGCCGCGAAAACCGCTGGCTGATACAACCTATGCCCGTTCAAATCTCCTGCTCATCCATAATTTACTTCAATGGATGGGAATACCGCCCGGTCAATTGCTGTTCGGAGTTAATCACACTGCAGTTATTTGTTCTGGAATCGAAAAACTGGTTTCGCAGCAAACCATTTGACCTTGTTTTTGCAGCCATTTATTGACGCACTCTGTCCAATTACTATAAAAATAGTTGTATAACTAAAAACATAGTTATATCATTGTGATGATGATTCTCCAATCAACTATCATCAGTCAAATGAAAACACTTACACCAGCCGAAGAGCAAATAATGCAAGTGCTTTGGGAGATTGAGCAAGGCTTTGTGAAAGACATACTTGCCCGTTTGCCCGAGCCGAAACCGGCGTATAACACGGTTTCAACCGTTGTGCGTATTCTCGAAACAAAAGGCTTTGCCGATCACAAAGCCTACGGGAAAACGCATGAGTACTTTCCCGTGATCACTCGCGAAGATTACCTGAAATTTACCATGAGCAATATGGTAGAAGGCTATTTCGGAGGTTCGTTC
>JBKDHA010000064.1:0-16962 GCA_046335555.1 Bacteroidota bacterium | reverse complement strand
GCACAATATATTCTTTACCCTCGATCCGCAGTTTACCAACTTCGCGGCAGGCTGCTTCTGATCCGAGTGTGATAAAATCGCTGTAAGCAATTACTTCAGCTTTGATAAAGCCTTTTTCAAAGTCGGTATGAATAACACCTGCCGATTGCGGCGCTGTAAAACCTACGTCGATAGTCCAAGCCCGAACTTCCTGCACACCTGCGGTGAAGTATGTTTGAAGATTGAGCAAACGATATGCGGCGTGAATGAGTTTGTTTACGCCCGGCTCATCCAGTCCAATTTCAGCCAGAAATGCCTTGCGGTCATCATACGATTCAAGAGCAGCAATCTCAGCTTCCATAGCTGCAGTGATAAGCAGAATTTCTGCGTTTTCATCTTTCACCGCTTCACGAACTGCCTCGGTATGCTTGTTTCCGGATTTTACTGATGCTTCATCTACATTGCATACATACATTACCGGTTTAATGGTAAGCAGGTGAAGATCATAGATGTATTTCTCGTCGTCTTTCGAAAGTCCGACAGTGCGGGCTGATTTACCCTGCAACAGTACGGTCTGGATTTCGGAAAGAATATCGTAGGTCTTTTTGGCTTCTTTATCAGCGCCGGTTTTGGCCTGCTTTTCTAATTTCTTCATTCGTGCCTCAACCGATTCAAGGTCTTTGAACTGGAGCTCCAGATCAATTACTTCTTTATCACGAACCGGGTTGATTGAGCCGTCAACGTGAACCACATTCGGATCATCGAAGCAACGGAGAACGTGCAGGATAGCGTTTGTTTCGCGGATATTGGCCAGAAACTTATTGCCAAGACCTTCGCCTTTGCTGGCACCTTTAACAAGGCCGGCAATATCTACAATTTCAACGGTTGTAGGAACTATGCGATCAGGTTTAACAAGTTCAGCAAGTTTGTTGAGGCGCTCATCGGGAACGGTAATTACTCCCACATTGGGTTCGATGGTGCAGAACGGGAAATTGGCAGCCTGAGCCTTAGCATTGGAAAGGCAGTTAAACAGGGTTGACTTACCCACGTTGGGAAGACCAACAATGCCGCATTTTAGTGACATAATTCGGAAACTGGACGAGTTAGATGTTGGCAGCCGCGTCGGGCTGCTGCCGGAGGGCAAAAATACGTTATCCGGGGCGTGATGCTGCTGATGAACTTCTCTTAGCCGGGCGGAGTTTTCAACAAGGGTTAATTGTTATCAACACCAAGCCCGAGCCCCCGCAAAACCAGTACTTTTGAGGCCACATCATCCGACTATCTATTTCAATATGGCCTCCATTCAGGAACTCGAACAGCTTAGTACTCAGGTCCGCCGCGACATTGTGCGTATGGTTCATGCCGTTAATTCGGGGCACCCCGGCGGCTCACTTGGCTGCACAGAGTATTTAGTTGCCCTCTACGGCAGCATTATGAAACACACTCCCCAGCCTTTTTCTATGGATGCGAAAGGCGAAGATGTGTTTTTCCTTTCCAACGGCCATATCTCGCCGGTTTTCTACAGTGTACTTGCCCGCACAGGCTATTTCCCTGTAAATGAACTTGCTACATTCCGCCGTCTCAACTCCCGCCTGCAAGGACACCCTACCACACACGAAGGTTTGCCAGGCATCCGCATGGCTTCCGGATCACTCGGTCAGGGACTTTCTGTAGCCATCGGTGCAGCTTTGGCAAAGAAATTGAATGGTGACAGCCGGTACGTCTTTACGTTGCACGGCGACGGAGAACTGCAGGAAGGTCAGATCTGGGAAGCTGCAATGGCTGCCCCGGCTCATAAAATTGATAATCTGATCGCTACAGTTGATGTTAACGGACAGCAGATCGACGGCCCGACGGATAAAGTATTGCCTATGGGCGACCTTGCTGCCAAATTCCGGGCTTTTGGCTGGGAAGTGATTGAACTGGCTCAGGGAAATGTAATGAGCGCTGTAGTTGAAGCACTGAACAACGCCATTGCACATACCGGAAAAGGCAAACCCGTCGTTATACTCATGAAAACCGAAATGGGCAACGGCGTCGATTTTATGATGGGCACTCACAAATGGCACGGTGTAGCCCCGAACGATGAGCAGCTTGCAGCCGCACTGGCGCAGTTGCCCGAAACGCTCGGTGACTATTAATCTGCATCATGCTGAACAAAACTCTTTTCCGCTCCCTCCTGCTTACACTGGCTGTGGTATGCCTTTTCGGTAACCGCTCGGCTGCACAACCTCGCGCTGCTCAACAACAACCGCTCACACGAATTTTGTTTGTGTTTGATGCCTCGTTCAGCATGTACGGAACCTGGCAAACAGGCCGGAAAATGGATATTGCCAAATCGCTGCTGTCGAAATTCTTAGACAGTATGCGCACCACGCCCAATATCGAAATCGGGCTGCGGTGTTACGGGCATCAGTACGGACTTCAGCCACAGCGCAACTGCGAAGACACCAAATTAGAAGTGGCTATTGCCAAACCATCGGTAGCGGTTCCGCAAATGCAGCGTGTGCTCGAAGGCATTGTGCCCCGCGGCACTACGCCTATTGCCTACACACTCGAAAAATGCGGTAACGATTTTCCTTCCGATGGAAAAACTACGCGCAATATCATCATTCTGATTACCGACGGCCTTGAAGAATGCGGCGGTGATCCGTGTGCCGTTTCGTTAGCATTGCAATCAAAAGGTATTACGCTCAAACCATTTGTAATTGGCGTCGGACTCAACGGCAACTACGAATCGCTGGGCTGTATTGGCCGGTTCTACGATGTTTCAACAGAGCAAACCTTTACCAACGTACTCAACATTGTAGTTTCGCAGGCCCTTAACAATACAACCAGTCAGGTTAACCTGCTCGACCAAACCAACCGCCCCAGCGAAACCGATGTAGCCATGACGTTTTACGATCAGCAAACCGGCGCCATTCGTTACAGCTACATGCACACTATGAACAACCGCGGTTTGCCCGATACAGTTATTCTTGATCCGCTGAGTACGTATAAATTAGTGGTGCATACCATTCCGCAGGTGGTGAAAGAAAACATCACCATTATTCCCGGAAAACACAATGTTATTGCCGTTGATGCGCCTCAGGGGTATCTCAATCTGCAAATGGCAGGAGTAAGTAATTATGATCGTTTGCCTTGTATTGTGCGTAAAGCCGGACAAATGCAAACGATTAACGTTCAGGAATTTGGCCGGATGGAAAAATACCTTGTAGGCAAATACGATCTTGAAATTTTATCATCGCCGCGTATCTATATGTATAATGTAGATGTGGGCCAAAGCAAAACAACACTTATTCAGATTCCGCAGGCAGGCATGCTCAACCTCTTCAAATCATCGGAAGGTGTCGGACAATTGTTTGTGGAAGAGAAAAACGAATTGAAATTTGTTTGCAATCTGAACGATAAGCAATTCAACGAAAGCATTGTGCTTCAGCCGGGCAATTATCGCATTGTATTCCGCCCGCGCAATGCCCGCGAAACAATTTACACCATTGAACGCCGGTTTAAAATTGAACCGGGCGGACAAACAACCGTAAAACTCTACTGATTTTTACCATGGAACACACCTACACATTCAGCGAAAAGAAAGACACACGTTCGGGCTTTGGAGCAGGGCTACTCGAACTTGGCCGCAGCAATCCGGCTGTAGTAGCCTTGTGTGCCGATCTTACCGGCTCACTTAAAATGGATGCGTTCCAGAAAGAATTTCCTGAACGTTTTTTCCAGGCCGGCATTGCCGAAGCCAATATGATGGGCATGGCCGCTGGGTTAACCATTGGCGGAAAAATTCCGTTTACCGGCACATTTGCTAATTTCTCTACCGGCCGCGTTTACGACCAAATTCGCCAGTCGATTGCTTATTCTGACAAGAATGTGAAGATCTGCGCATCGCATGCCGGACTTACTTTGGGCGAAGACGGCGCAACTCACCAGATTCTTGAAGACATTGGTCTGATGAAGATGCTGCCCGGCATGGTAGTTATTAATCCGTGCGATTACAACCAAACCAAGGCCGCTACAATTGCCATTGCCGAACATCACGGTCCGGTTTACCTGCGCTTTGGCCGTCCAACTGTGCCTAATTTCACACCTGCCGATCAAAAATTTGAAATCGGCAAAGCCCTTCATCTTGTTGACGGCTCCGATGTAAGTATCTTTGCCACAGGTCATTTGGTTTGGAAAGCGCTCGAAGCACAAGTTATTTTGCACAGCAAAGGCATCAGCTCTGAAATAATCAATATTCATACGATTAAACCTTTGGATGAAGCGGCCGTCTTATCTTCAGTTCGGAAAACCCGGTGCGCCGTTTCGGCGGAGGAACACCAGCGACACGGAGGACTTGGCGACAGCATAGCACAACTGCTGGCGCGTGAACTCCCAACACCGCTGGAATATGTAGCCGTAAACGACTCGTTTGGCGAAAGCGGAACACCTGATGAGCTGATGCTCAAATATGGTCTCGGCACAAACGATATCGTTGAAGCAGCCCTCCGCGCCGTGAGCCGCAAAAACGCCTGAGTTCAGGCTTTTGCAAAACTCATTGAGCTGCGCCCGGAACTATAACCCGGCGCAGCTTTTTTTATACAACTGAATGAACGAACTCAGCGACATACAGCTCTTACAGCAATTCAGGCAGGCCGCCGAATCGCCAAACGGTGCAGCAGTGCGGCAGCAGGTGTTTCGTGTGCTGGTAACACGCTATCAGAAAAAGCTCTACTGGCACATCCGCCGTATGCTTGTCGATCACGACGATACAGATGATGTGTTGCAAAACACCTTCATAAAAGTGTGGCGCGCCCTCGATGGTTTTAAAGAAGATGCGCAACTCTACACTTGGCTTTACCGCATTGCCACAAACGAAACACTGAGTTTCATCCGCCAAAGAAAAACTGATTTGCATGTGCGTTTCGGCGATGTGGAATACAACATCGAAAGCAAGTTGCACGATGATAATTATTTCCGCGGCGATGAAATACAGAAGAAACTCCAACTCGCCATTCAAACATTACCCGAAAAACAACGGCTGGTGTTTAACATGAAATACTTTGAAGAAATGCGATATGAAGATATGTCGGCGGTGCTTGAAACATCAGTCGGAGCGCTGAAAGCCTCTTATCATCATGCAGTAAAAAAGATTGAAGCCTACATCAGAAATACAAATGAAGTAATGTCCTGAATTAAGTCATGAACAACGATCATCTCCATAATCTTCCGCCCGATGCCGACGATCTTTCGGTACACGCGCCGCTGCTGAACAGCGTGGTGCGCGGAGATGATTTTGTTGTGCCGGAAGGATATTTCGAAAACTTTACAGAACAACTTCTCCCGCAGTTGATATTGCCCGAAACCAGCGGCCTGACTGCTCCCGAAGCCAATTACGAAACGCTTTTTGAAGAACGGATTTCGGCACTTGTTGCTTTCCCGGAAGCTGGAACATTGCCAGTTCCCGAAGGTTATGAAACAGAAATTACAGAACAACTTGTTGCCGCAGCCCAGTTGCCAAAAAATTCCGGTCTTGAAATTCCTGAACATTATTTCAATGATTTAACCGATAAAATTGAAGCTCAGTTAAATCTTCCGGCAGCAAATTCAGAAAGTCTTTCGGATGTTCCGGCGGGCTACTTTGAAGAATCAGCAAGCGAACTGCCAACATTACTTGCGCTCGACAATGTAAAGCAGGATGAAGGCTACGGCGTTCCGGCCAATTACTTTGAAGAACTTACTTCCAAAGTAATGGAACGTACTTCTGCTGAAATTCTTGCCGATGGTTCGGATGCTGATGTTCCGCAAGGCTATTTTGAAGAATTGCCGGAACGTATTCTGGCACAAACTTCAGCAGCACCGGGAGCAAAGGTAATTGCACTCAATGCAACGGCACAGCGCTGGAAAGTTACGGCTGTAGCGGCTTCTGTGGCCATCATTGTAGGTGCTGCACTTTGGCTGATGCAATCGACTGACGGCAGCGGAACTACATTTGCAACAACTACAAAGTCGCTTCCGGTTCCGAATTTTGAAACGGCTGCACCTGTAAAACAGCTTGTGGCAGAAACTCCTGTTGTAAAAAAGCAACGTACAAAAACTGTTCAGCCAATTGCGCCGCAAACACCTTTACAAACTGCTGCAGTTGGTGTTGAATTGGTTGATGAATATGCTCTTGCCGACTATGCTGCCGAGCAACTGAGTCAAACAATTCAGGCACCTGATGCAGATGCCGAACTCCGCTATTATCTCGAAAACACTGAACTGGGCGATATCCTTTCGCCCGGCAACTGAATGAATAAACGACTGCAATGAAACGCATTCTCTACATACTGCTGCTGATTTTTGCCGCAAACACGCTGCCCGCACAAACGGCATCCACGCAAAGTGGCGCCGAGCGCGTGCAGGCATTGCGCGTGGCTTTTCTCACCAAACGGCTCGAACTTACTCCGGCCGAAGCTCAGGTATTTTGGCCTGTTTACAACGAGTATCAGGACAAACGCGAAGTGCTGCGCAAACAGGCTGCCGAAAACCGCCGCAAAATACGTGAGCAGGGCGAACAGCTCAGTGCCGAAGAACTTCTGCGTTTAGCCGATGAAGAAATACGTTTCCGCGAAGAAGATGTAAAACTGCAATCGGAAATGCATGCCAAACTCAAAACAATTCTCCCGGCAAAAAAATTAGCCATGCTGTATGTTGCCGAAGAAGAGTTTAAAAAGGAATTGGTAAAATTGGTGACCGAAGATAATTCAGGGAAAAATCAACCCGGCAAACCAAACTAAAACCGCCAGAACAGATGCAACGATTTTGCTTTTTACTGCTGGCTGGTTTGCTGATTTGTATGCACGCCGCCGCAACCGACACAACGTTTACCCGCAGCAATGCTCCTGCTTCGCAGCGGGTTGTTCGTAATTACATTCGCCCGTCATTTTCGTTCAACACTTTTTTTACAGCCGAAGAACCGCTTGCTCCTGTGCGGCGTTTTTCACAAAGTGTAAATGATTCGCTCAGCGATTACAGATACACCGAAACACAATTGTCGTTTATTACACCGTTATATACGCACACCGCATTTGGTAAAAAAGACAGTACTGATGTAAATACATTTCACTTGCTGTTTACGGCCAGTGCAGTGCGAATAAAACCTGTTTTTTCAGGTTTGGAGAATCAGCATATACTTTCAAGAACAGGTATTAGTTTGCGTGCATTATATACGTTCAACTCAAAGTTTGTTTTGTTTTATGATGCTTCGCCTTTTGTGGTTGCAGACAACTATCTCGGACAGAAAATAAGCAAGCCTAGATTTGCCACAACTGCGGTTTTTAACTGGATGGTGCATCCCGGTTTCAGTTTGCGGGCAGGGTTTACACGCACATTCAGGCTTGGCAATAAGCATGTATTGCCAACATTTGGTGTACGATTAGGCCGGCTCGACGGAAAAATATATTTCACCGCACAGTATCCTCGTTTTGCTGCTCTGGTTATTCAGCCATCGCCGCAATTATCGATCAGCGCATACAGCAGAGCTTACGGGAATTTGTTTTTCATCAGTAACCGCGATAGTCTTTATCCCGGCAACGATGAACAACTGCAGTTAGGTCAGCTTGGTCTTGCCAACGGCCTGCGTATTGATTTCAGAGCAAACAGTAATTTCAGTTGTTTTGCTTCTGCCGGATTAAGTCAGAACCGCATTCTGCTTTACTCCGAATCATTTAACAATGCAGTTGGAGCAGTCGGACTTTTGCGGCCTTTTTATCATGGCCGTATCAGTGAACCGGCTTTATTTGTTCATGCCGGAATTTCAGTGCGGTTTGGAAAAGCAAAAACATCAACCGGAAATTACCTGATGTACGATGCTTTTGAACTCAACAATACCAACGATGCTGTTGACGGCAACAATATGCCCGGCAATGGCGATATTCCGGCGCGCAGCACACAACAACAGGCACAGAAAATTCAGTATCAGGATGTGCAGGATTTGATTTCGGATTCTGATTTGTATTAATGTTGAGTGATGAATTATTAATGTTGAATGATGAATTATGAATGTTGAATGACATTAAAATGAAATGTATCTGAAGGGACGAATCAACATTAAATCCTGAGCATTTCTAAAAACTCATTTACATTTACGCTGTGAACTTCCGCACCCGCATAGCACCTACTCCAAGCGGTTTTCTGCACAGCGGAAACATCTATTCGTTTCAGCTTACTGCACAACTGGCTGCCGAAACCGGTGCCGAAATTCTACTCCGCATCGACGATCTGGATGCAGCACGCAAACGCCCTGAGTACGTAGCCAACATTTTTGAAACGCTGCACACACTCGGCATCCGCTGGCAATTGGGACCGCAAACGCCTGATGATTTCGAAAACAATTGGTCGCAGCATTTGCGGCTGCCGCTCTACAACGAAACGCTTCAGCAACTCAGGCAGCATGAGGGGCTTGTGTATGTATGCACCTGCTCGCGCCGCGAACTGGATGCGGCAAACGGAACTTGTAATTGTAAAAACAACAATCTCCCGTTTGATACGCCTGATACTGCGTGGCGCGTGGCTGTTGAGCCGGGAACTGTAATCAGCTTCAACGATTTGCAGCGAGGTAAAGTTGAAATAGACCTCGCCGAAACCACCGGCGACTTTGTAGTGCGCCGCCGCGACGGTATTCCGGCCTACCAAATTGCATCGCTAACAGACGATGTACATTTCGGCATTACACACATTGTGCGCGGCGAAGATTTATTACCCTCAACAGCCGCACAATTGTTTCTAGCCGAAAAATTAGGACTGACCAGCTTTCTGCAAAGTAAATTTCTGCATCATGCTTTAATTACCGACGAAAGCGGACTGAAGCTTTCGAAATCAAATCTCTCTCAGCAGCATTGATAATTTGCTGCACAAGAGGAATGATTTTCTAGCCCGGATTGACCAGAGGCGCATCAGAACAACAAGCTCAATGATTTACAAACTGCGCCGCCGGGAAAGCCGGAACAGGCGATTTTATAATGAACAAGAGTTTCGCTCCTCACTTTTATTTTTTAAAATTGAGAATTGGCATTTAGGGATTAGCCGCACTACACTTTACACTCTTCACCCTACACTTTCTCTTTCAAGAAAGTTCCGGCGAAGGCCGCAGCCACTCTTTAAGTTTGCGCTCGAACGGGAAAGCATAAAATTTACGTTCAACGCGCCACTGTGCTAATTTGCGTACAACGCCCGGCACACGCTGATGCCAGCCGATATGCTGATAGAATTTAAAGTTTTCGATTTCGCGGATTTTTGCACTGCTGATCCATTCGCTTTTGCCAGAATCTACATAGTCGAAATTGCTCCAGTCTTCGAGGCTGTCGGAAAAAACATAGCCTTTGCTTTTGAGTTCGTCGGCAATTGGATTTCCGGGATAAGGTTTGAAGTAAAAAATGCCCATGTGAAACTTGCGGCTCATTTGCCGAAGTTCTTTCACCATGTTTAATGTTGATGAAATGCTTTCTTCGGTTTCGCCGGGAAAGCCAACAATGATGCTGAAATTAATGGCAATATCGTATTTGATGCACTTTTCGGCAGCTTCAAAAACATGATTTACTTTAATATCTTTCTTCATCCAGTCGAGCATTTCCTGCGTACCGGCTTCCATGCCAATCATCACTTTTTCGAGTCCCGATTTTTTGCATAATTCCCAAACCTCATCATCAAGACGCACGCCCTGATCGGCGCGCATGGTGCCGAACCACGTAACCGGAAGTTTTCGTTTTATAAATTCTTCGGCAACCGCTTTAACGCGCTTAGTATTGGTGAAAAATGTTTCGTCCTGAAAATGTATGTGCTCAAATTTGTATTTCTTCCACAAGGCTTCTATTTCATCGCCCATGCGCTGCGGATCGAACCCGTACCAGCCGCGTTTGTACATGAACGGATCGGCACAAAACGTGCAGCGGAAACGGCAGCCCTGCGATGAAATATAGTCGAGTTGCTTGCGGCCGCTGAGTTGCATATATGCAGGAACATCAATAAGCTCGTAATTAAATGCAGGAAATGTATTGATGTCCTGCATGGGCTGTTCGCCGTTATTGACAATGGTTTTATCGGGCAATTTATAACTGATGCCTTTTATTCCTTTCAGCGAATTGCCGGATGACAAAGACTCCAGCAAAGCATGAAACGGAATTTCGCCCTGGCCTTTAACCACAACATCCACAGAATCGTCGCGAAGCGTTTGTTCGGGAAACAGCGAAGGATGCCAGCCGCCCCAAACTACCGGTATTTCAGGAAATTTTGCTTTAACCGCTTTAGAAACTTTGAGCGCATCTTTGATTGGCCTTCCGGTTAAAACTGTGGTTGCAAAGCAAATTCCGTTTTGCTGCAAAGCCGAAGCAATTTTAAGCATCGGATCTTTTTCAAGCCGACCGTCAACAATAACCACATTGTATTTTTCGGGATCGAGGTAGGAGCCGATAGCGAGCAAGGCCAGCGGCATTGTGAAATACACCACATCGGGATTATAAAGTACTACGGTGTGTTTCATCTTTCGGCACAATCTGGGTTTCCCAAAAATAGGAAGTTTAATTGAATGCGTATTTTCGCACTCATGCATCAGTTTTACTTTCCCGATCTGAGTTCGTCTCAACTTCAGCTTAGCGAAGAAGAATCGAAACATGCTGTGCGCGTTTTGCGCCTGCAGCCCGGCGATGAAGTGGAACTGAGCGATGGCCGGGGAACGAAAGCCCGCGCTGTGGTGGCCGAAAATCACCCGAAACGCTGCACACTTGATGTGATTAGCCGTGAAATGCTTCCGACCGGCCGCAATTTTACGCTTCACCTTGCAGTTGCGCCCACTAAAAACAGCGACCGCACCGAGTGGCTTGTTGAGAAAATTACGGAGCTAGGCATTGATGCTATAACGCTGCTCGACTGCGAACATTCGGAACGCAGCACCTTCCGGCTCGATAGGTTGGAGAAGCTGGCTGTATCAGCCATGAAGCAATCGCAGCAAGCCTGGATGCCGGTGATTACAGGGCCGGTAACATTCAGCCAATTTTTGCAGGAAGTTCCGGCCGGGGTACAATGTTTTATTGCACACTGCGTTAGCGAAGCAGAACGCATACCGCTAAGCAAAGCTACAAAGCCGGGCGGCGATGTGGTGATCTTCATTGGTCCCGAAGGCGATTTCTCGGCTGCTGAAATAGAAGCCGCTTTACAGCACGGTGCAAAACCAGTGAGTTTAGGAAACACCCGGCTGCGCACCGAAACGGCTGCATTTGCGGCTTGTGCAGCGGTGCATTTTGTGAATAGTTGAAATTTGAATCTGATTTAAGGATGTCGAAACCAATAAAACGTGTATTGCTGATTAGCATTGGTTTTATGGCAATACTTTTGCTTTGGTTAGTGTTCTGGAATCAGGACTATTTTCAAACTAATTATCATCTGCTTACTGCTGATGAAGAACTATTGTTTAAGCAAACCAGTGATTCAACCGAGCCCGAAGCTACATACCAACACTACTTTTCAAGTGAAAAGTTTAAATTTCCGAGACATCAAATCAGTCAGATAAAAGTTTGTCAAAATTCTTTTTTACTAGGCCCATTCACTTCAAAAACATTGAAAAAAGAGATGAATAATGAGTTCATTACGTTCTTTAATGATACGGCCAATTTTACATGGAGCGAAACAACATGGGACATAGACGAAAGCGAATATATTTTCAGATTTTACGATGAGAAAGGAGATGTTGTTGGTAAAATATACTTTTGCAATTCAGGATGTTATATGACCAAGTCGATACCCTTTTCGCCCAATATGAAATTCGGTATGCTGTCTTTATCAGGCTTTAATAAGTTAAATACGTACATCAATAATCAATCAATTTGGCAGTAATTTTTCAGAATCAGATTCCTAATAAATTACAGATAGATTACACAAAAATTTAAATGCCTGTTCTCTTTTCTTCTGAAAAATACAGTGGTGAATTCAGCATGAGTGTATCTTTATGTGCTTAAATTCAAAATTGTCAATGACCCGATTTTTTATAATCCTTCTGCTTTTCTGCTCTACAACACTCTCCGCCCAAAAAGATCCTGAAAAGAAAAAACGCGGAACAGTTACGGTTTACTATCCAAACTCCAAACAAGTTTGGTACACCGGCCAAAACAAGAACTTCCAGAAAGAAGGAACTTGGATATATTATTCACCCCAAGGTAAAAGGACGCGTATTGATAACTACAAAGCCGGTGTGCTGGACGGTGAGCGAAAAATTTATCTGAACAACAAGTTACTCGCACATGAAAATTATCGCGACAGTGTATTGCATGGTATGCAGCTCTATTACACCATAACCGGTACATTGAATCGCAAATACTGGTTTACCAGCGGCAATGCCGACAGTTGCCACGTGTATCCGGAGGGTTTTGGCAATCCGGGTGAATGCATTATTTACGACGGCAAACAAATTAAGTCTGTAAAACGCTACTTCAAAAACGGAGCCCTCAGCCAGACTGAATATTACGAGAACGGACAGAAAACGGGAATCTGGATCACTTATTCTTCACGTCATCCCGGAGAAATAAAAGAGACTATTACTTATAAAAACGGAGTAAAGGAAGGGATGAGTGTTGAAATTACTTCAACGCAGGTGTGGAAAGAAACAAACTACAGCAATAACCTCAGTAATGGATTGGAGAAAAACTATATCGACGGGAAACTTGCCTACGAACAATTCTATGTGAATGATAAATTAAACGGTTATGTGAAAGTGTACAGAGATAATCAGGTGGTGTATGAAGCCGAATACAAAAACGATAAGCTAACAGGAGTAAGTTCCCATTACCAGCCGCTTTCGGGCGTATTGCTAAAGCGGGAGTATTGGTCAGACCACTATATTTCACCTTACCAGCCAGTACCCGACTCTGTATTCCAATACTATGCCGACGGAAAAAAACAGCTTATTGCCCGCTACACCAATTCACGGAGAAATGACTCGCTCATTGCTGTGGGAAACGTACAAATGTGGTATGAAAGCGGTAAAACCAGCAGCACCTATTCGCTGCTGAACGGCTTAAAGCATGGTACAGAAACCACCTATTATTCGAACGGGAACAAACAAAAGCAGATCAACCGGGTAAATGGAAAAGTTTCGGGACAAGTAAACGTGTGGTATGAAAACGGAAAGCCTGCATTAATTCTAACCATTGCAGCTGATACAATAGTGCCTCCGGTTCTGGCATTCGACAGAAATGGCAAGCCGGTAAAGGCAGGAACCGCAGCATTTCGCGAAAGTGCAGCCGCACTGATTCCTGATGAACTGATCACAAACACGGCTATTCCCGAAAACCCATGGAGCAGCCCGGATTGTCAAGAAACAGTAAAAAGGTTAAGAATTAACCAGCTAACTTCCCCACACAAAACCGAAGCTAGTCTACGCTCGAAATGGTACTTTAGAGTCCTTCCCGGATTGTGGCAGAGCAGTATGAAGATGCTTAGCATTACTTGAAGAATTAAATGGTGAACTTCACGAAGTATCCCGTATGGAATAATTACAGTTCAAGAAATACTGCTCCGGTTTTGTATTAAACATATAAAACCATGAAAAAAAAGAAGTTAGTATTCGACGTAATTAACAGCCATGCCGCCGGTATTGATGTAGGCTCTCGCGAACACTATGTAGCCGTTGGTCAGCAAGCTGATCAAGTACGCCGTTTTGGTGTTTATACACAAGATCACGAAGCCTTGATTTTGTATTTGCGAGAGCATTCAATTACCACTGTAGCGATGGAAAGTACAGGCACTTATTGGCAGACACTTTTCAGTGCTATTCAAAGTGCTGGTATTCAAGTTTTACTTACCAACAGTAAGCAAATAAAAAACCCATCTGGCAAGACCGATGTAAAAGATGCCCGTTGGTTACAAAAACTGCACACATTAGGTTTATTAAATGGCAATTTTTTGCCCACCGAACAGGTAAAAAAATTACGCAGTTATCACCGTCATCGTACAATGCTGTCGGAAGATGGAACACGGTATATTCTACGTATGCAAAAAGCAATGCAACAAATGAATGTCAGACTTGAAATAGCTCTTTCAGATATTTCCGGTCAAAGCGGAATGCGTATAATTCATGCGATTCTTCAGGGGGAACGTGACGGGAAAATATTAGCCAAATTAGCGCATGGCGGAGTAAAAAAATCGAAAGAAGAGATTGCAGCCGCTCTTGTTGGAAACTGGAAGGATGAACATCTTTATGAGCTTCGGGATGCTTATGAACTCTATCTTGAATTTACCCGAAGAGTGGAAAATTGTGATTATCAGATCAATCGAGTATTAATGAGTATGGCGAGTGAACAAATGCACGAACTACCTCAAGATGTGAAATTGAGTGTCAAAAAACGTCAAGGCAAACAAGTAAAAGTGAATGTGAGTGCGTATAGTTACCAGTATTTTGGGACAGATTTATTATCGATTGATGGGGTAGCACATAATACAGTGATGACATTACTGGCAGAAGTAGGAAATGACATATATAAATTCTCTACGGCTAGGAAATTTTGTCGTTGGCTTCGCCTTGCTCCAGACAATCGGATAAGTGGTAGTAAAGTGATCTCCTCAAGAACACCAAGTGGACGAAATGTGCTTGCCAATGCACTTCGCAATGCAGCCAATACAGTGGGACAACGTAAAGATGGCAGTATGAAAAAGTTTTTCTCAAGAATTGCATATAAAAAGGGACGTGCGGCTGCAATTACCGCAACAGCCAGAAAACTTGCGGTCATTATTTGGAATATGATTGTCAAAAAACAGCCCTATAAATTGCAAAATGAGGTTGATTATGAAAATAGAATACGAAATCAAGTAATCGGAAATCTAAAAAGGAAGATGAAACAACTCGATATTCATTTAGGTGAACTTGCGGATAACGAATTTTTAACCTCCTGATTATCAAAAAGCTCAAGGAAGGTTAGATGGAATACAGCCGAAGATTTTTTGCCTGTTGAAACTATTGACCTCCCGGCAGACACAATAATGCTTTATGATGATATAAGTATTGATAATATTTATCCCGGCGGAAATACGGCATTTGACAGGTTTGTGAAAGAACAGGCGATTTACCCTGCAGCAGATCGCTTTTTTGAGAACTCCGGAATGATCATTCTTTCTCTTACACTTTCTCCTGACGGCAACGTATTGGACACCTATATTCTCGATGATGAAACCAATAGTTTAGCTCTTCAAAACGAAGCATTACGGTTAATGTATTGCACACCGTGGAAAAATCCGTCTGGTCAAAAAATTACGATTAATATTCCGTTGAATTTTAAACTTTAAAATTAAGCCTGTTTTATTTTACGCACACATTTGCATCTCCCCCCGCCCTTTGCCTATATTTGCAGCAGACAAACTCAAACCTGCGTTGTAGGCAGGCTAATTTTATGATCAACATCACACTCCCTGATGGTTCTGTGCGCCAATATGAAGCCGGAACCTCCTCTCTCCAAATCGCTCAATCGATCAGCGAAGGATTAGCACGAAACGTTCTTGCCGCCGAAGTAAACGGCGAAGTTTGGGATGCCACACGCGCCATTGATGCCGATGCATCTCTCAAACTCCTTACCTGGAACGATAACGCCGGTAAAGATACCATGTGGCACTCATCGGCTCACCTTATGGCCGAAGCCCTTGAAGCACTTTACCCCGGCATTAAGTTCGGTATCGGACCGCCGGTAGAAAATGGCTTTTACTACGATGTTGACCTTGCCGGCGATAAAAAACTCACGCACGATGATTTGCCTGTGATCGAGAAAAAGATGCTCGAATTGGCCGGTCAGAAAAATGCATTTGTGCGCAAAGAAATGCCGAAAGCAGAAGCACTCGGTTATTTCCGCGAAAAAGGCGACGAATACAAGCTTGACCTGCTTCAAGATCTTGAAGACGGTAAGATTACCTTTTACACCCAGGGCAATTTCACCGATCTCTGCCGCGGGCCGCACATTCCGAATACCGGCTTCATTAAAGCGGTAAAACTTACCAACCTCGCCGGAGCCTACTGGCGCGGCGATGAAACCAAGAAGCAGCTTACCCGCATCTACGGCATCACCTTCCCCAAGCAAAAAGAACTCGATGAGTATCTGGTAATGCTTGAGGAAGCCAAGAAACGCGATAACCGCAAGCTGGGCAAAGAACTCGAACTGTTTACTTTCTCCGAGAAAGTAGGCATGGGACTTCCGCTCTGGCTTCCGGCCGGTGCAGCCCTGCGTGAGCGCCTGCAGAACTTTTTGCAGAAAGCACAGTTGAAAGCAGGCTATTTGCCCGTTATTACCCCGCACATCGGCAATAAGCAGCTGTACATTACCTCTGGTCACTACGAGAAATACGGCAAAGACTCTTTCCAGCCCATCCGCACACCGCAGGAAGGCGAAGAGTTTTTCCTGAAACCGATGAACTGTCCGCACCACTGCGAAATCTACAAGAGCAAACCGCGCTCTTACAAAGATCTTCCGGTGCGCTTTGCCGAGTTTGGCACCGTTTACCGCTACGAACAAAGCGGCGAGCTGCACGGCCTTACCCGCGTTCGAGGCTTTACACAAGATGATGCTCACCTCTTCTGCCGCCCCGATCAGGTGAAAGAAGAATTCTGCAAAGTAATTGACCTTGTGCTCTACGTTTTCCGCGCATTAGAGTTTACCGACTTCGTAGCTCAGGTATCACTGCGCGATAAAATTGACCGCAGCAAATACATCGGTTCCGACGAAAACTGGGAAAAAGCCGAAAGCGCCATTGTAGAAGCCGCAGCCGAAAAAGGCCTGAAAACCGTTGTGGAATACGGCGAAGCTGCGTTCTACGGCCCTAAACTCGATTTCATGGTGCGCGATGCGATTGGCCGTAAATGGCAATTAGGAACTATTCAAGTGGATTACAACTTACCTGAGCGATTTGAGCTAGAATATACCGGTAGCGACAATCAGAAACATCGTCCGGTGATGATTCACAGGGCTCCTTTTGGCTCTTTGGAAC
>JBKDHA010000063.1:0-2908 GCA_046335555.1 Bacteroidota bacterium | reverse complement strand
GAATACACAAGATATTCCGGCGCAAATATACCAATGCTTTTTTGTGTCACTCTTTACCGGCTTACGTTGGTCGGACGCATCCGAATTGAAGAAAAGCAGAATACAAACTGTTTTGATTGAAGGAAAACGTCGGAAAGTATTTGCAATCACGGTAAAGAAATCAGACAAAGCAACCTATCTGCCGTTATCCAGAGAGGCAATACATTATCTGGCAGAACGGCGAAACGACGAACGCCGGGAAATCAATACCAAACGGCTTAAAGGAATCAAAGCAGCAGAAACGCCCTATGTATTTCCCCGGCTGATGCAAACCAGTAAAGCATCCGGTTACGTCTATATGCGGCATCATTTGACTATTTGGGCTGAACGTTTGGGGATGAAAGGCCGGTTAAAGTATCACCTTTCCCGGCATAGTTTCGCAACAATGATTCTGCCATTGGTAAATGATATTCGCGTAGTGCAAAAATTGTTAGGACACTCTGATATTGCCACTACACAGCGATACGCGCACGTTTTGGATAACTACAAAGCAAGTGCAGTCGATAAAATTTCAACACACAATTTTCTGAACAGATAAATGAAGTTTCATTGCCCGGCTGCACAGTTGCAGCCGGGCTTTTTTGTACACTGATATGAAGAACCCGAACCCGTCTGAAAATTTGCGCTCCCGGTATCTCCGGTTTATGGTTTACAGGTGCATTACCCGCTCTGCTCTTTGTGCTGATGAACAGGAGGAAATTACCAACTATTACTATCAGTTCCGGGAACAGTTGCACCAGCATGAAAACAATAGATACACAGGCACAGCCCTTGACATTTTCCGCGAAGGGCAACGGCTGAATGTATCGCCGCAACAGGTCTTTGAACAGATGGAACGGTGGCGCAAACGTTGCCTGAATGAGTTGCGTGATACCGGTTCGTTAGAAGAATGGGCGGCTGCACCGGATGAACTGACAGGCGAAACAGACTGGGCGAAAGTGAAATTAATCAGGCGTTATTACGGCTGTTTAGATATGCTGATTGTGCTTGCAGATGTGCTGCTGATGCGGTTTCCGTTATCTGCCGAAGCAATCCATATCCGTAAAGCAATTAATGAAACAACTGATTTACCCGCTCCAGAACCAGAGCCGGAACAAGGGGGCAAAATAACCGCTATTGTAACGGAGTTTCCCGAAGAAATGAATATCCGTGAAGCTGCGTTTTATCTGAAATCTACGGTTGATACGTTGTATCAAATGACTTCGCAACGTCAAATCCCACACTACAAACGCGGTCGGCGGCTGATCTTTATACAAAGTGAACTGAAACGGTGGCGGCTGTCGAAGGTGTTTACCAATTCTGAATTAGATACTGTTGCTGCTAACCATTTGTTTTTGGATGCTGCTTTGCCGGGTAAGCGAAGGGGAAAGGCGGGATAGGCTATTGTGCCTATTGATGAATTGATCTAATGTATTATTCAAAAATTATCTGCCGAAAAATAATTGAATACTCACTGCGAGCATTCGTTCGCATTTACTCCAAGACATGATTTTCCGGCCCAACCGTTTCAACCGCTGACGCATTGTAAAATGTAAACGTTCCAAACGATTAATTCCAAACTCTGTAATTCGGTGAATCGCCATTGGAATCAATGCTGCATAACCGTTCCAGCCATCGGTTACAATTCGGTTGAGTAAAAACGCATTCAGCTTATCGGTTAAATAACCGATAACTTTCTGATTTCTTCGGCCTGCAGTTACTGCAACTACTTCATCGGTTCTCTTGTCCATTGCGCTGACAACATACCTGCGGTGCGATTCTTTGTTGCGACCTACAAAGGTTTGTAGTTCATCAAGCAAGTAGGTTCTGTTTTTTTGTGTAGGTTCTGGAAGTTGCAGCTTCGCTGCTTTACGCTCCATCAGCATTTGTACGCTGGTTACTGGGATTTTAAGAATGCGGCTAATGGAACGCACTCCCAATCCTTCGTTGTGGTGTTTGTGTACAGTTTCTTCATGTATTTCGGTATAGTGCTGATTAACGTAAGTGGTTTGTTGCTGTTTGTTGCTGTTTGTTGCAATCCTTACCAAGCATACGAATTGTGTTTCCCCGATTTCCTTTTTTGATGCAGGTTGAACTGCTGCAATGCTTCCAGATAAAGGCTGTTGAAGTGGTAAGCGCCATATTGAACACGAAGGATTGTAGAGGTCAATAGAATTGACCTCTCGCAAATGTGAAACGAAAAAACGGGGCTGATTAGCCCCGTCTCAAGTGAATTTGATAATCGATTTATTTTTTGTCAATCAGAGGGTTAACTCTGATGGTGATCTTTTGTTTAAGACCAAGCACCATTTTGAACACAACCCGTACTGAAGCTAATTTGATGAATGACTAATTAATTTTTTAGATGATGATAATAATCAACTCCTTTAGACTTATCCCAAATAATTGTAGTATCACCTATTGAAATCAGATTATAATTATTAAGTGGTTTACTTAGACAACGATAAACAAAGTTGTTAACTGTATCTAAAGGACTAAAAAATGCACGAATCGCAAAAAATGAAGTATCTGATGAGGTTTCTCTACTACCTTTTAAAAAAATGTTTTGAGAGGCAAGTGTATCTCCGTTTGCCATAACTAGCCAAAACTTAGTATCCGTTAAGGTTATTTTTTTTCGCGATACTGTTTTTAGACTAACGGTAATTGAGGAGAATTCATCATCGTCAATATTATTCTCGGGAGGGAAGTGAGAGAAATGAATTTCGTAGATTTCATAAGTTGCCATTGGAGGAGGCGCAGAAATATTTTTATTTTCATTTCCTGCTTCACAAGACCATGAAAAAATGGCAAATATGTATAATAAAATAAATATTTTCATAGCTATTCGTAATTTGTTTTTATGGCTTTAGTTTTGGAGTCGTAAACAAAT
>JBKDHA010000062.1:0-17156 GCA_046335555.1 Bacteroidota bacterium | reverse complement strand
GATATTTTCTCCGTTTCAGGAAGCGGAATCAAGAATGTACATTGTTACATATTTGACCGCTGGGGTGTGAAAGTAGGTGAGTGGGATGCCGCAAACGGCAACTGGGATGGTCGCACTACCAGCGGACAACTCGCAGTTGATGGTGTTTATTATTTTACAGCAGAAGTAACTGACTTCAATGATAAAGTTGTTGAAACCACGGGTTTCTTTCAGTTGATCCGATAAACGGGGTTAGTTTTATTTGTGTTATTGCCTGAATGAATCAGATTGATCTGCCATTTAAATAATCTAAATTGATTCAGATGGGTTGAAGTTCAAATTCCTGAAAAGCAGCGTAATCTGTACAAGTTGTTTTGTATCTTTCGCATGGCGACAACGTTACAATTCCGGACAAACACAAATTTTATGAGACTAGTTCTACGAGGAATATTTCTCGCATCAGCATTAACAGTTGGGCTGATGCCTGCAACAGCACAACAAAGTTCTGGTCCGCCGTCAAGCGGAATGTCGGGAGGAAGTTGTACCAATTGCATACAACCGCTCAATGGTTCAGGCACCCTTGGTGAAATTTACCGTCGCGACACCTGCGGAATTAATTATGTAACGGCAAGTTCAAAAGTAGGTCAGCGTTATTCGCCTCCGGGGCCAGTGCAGCCCATTACACTTGCAATTTCAGGCATTCCGGCTTGCGCAATTGTAGAGCGTGCTTTTATTTGGGCTGATGCCTCCGGAACCGGAATACCTATTACAGTTAGCATTACAAATCCTCTTGGCAACAGCAATAATTTTCCGATGACTATGATTGGCTCCGGTCAGGACAAATGCTGGGGCTACACCGGAACATTCTCCTACCGTGCTGATATTCCGGCTTCGGCAATTGCAGGAAACGGAAACTATATTTTTTCAGGCTTTCCTGTTGGGGCTACTGATGATGTTGACGGTTTCACCTTCATGATTATTTACCGCGATCCGCTGGCCACTTGGGAAGGGCACATGATTATTAAGGATGGTGCAATTGTTCAGATCGGCAGTAATGCATCAGACACAATTACCAATCTTAATGTTTGCGATACCTCATTCAACGAAACTGCATTTATGGCCATCGGCGATTTGCAGAATGTGGGCAGCGCTTATTTGTTTAACAATGGCCCGCTAGTAACCTATCCCGAAGACTGGTGGAATTATTTCGACGGTCCTACATCGCCTTTCTGGCCATCGCAAACAACATCAATTTTTACAGTAGCCAGCACCGGCGATTGCTATAATATTGTAATGACCGGCATTTATTACCAAACCTCCGGCTGTAATACCTGTACGCCACAAGCTCCCGGTACTATTGCTTTACAAACTACCGGAACATCGGCTTGTCCGGGCGGAACTATGTCGGCAACTACAACGCCAACGAGCGGAAATCCGCCCTACACGTACCTCTGGCAGCCCGGCGGACAAACAACACAAACCATTAACAACCTTACAGCCGGAACATATATTGTAACAGTAACAGATGCAACCGGCTGCAGCATTGGGAATGACACGGTAACGGTAAGTAATCTTCCGGCGCCTCTCGGCCAGTTTACCATTTCGCCCTCGCCCGAAGCATTTTATCCAGGGCAGATATGCTTTTCAGATCAGACACCGGCGGGCGCAGCTTGGCAATGGTTGGTGGATACAACTAATTTCACCGCATCTTCTAACTGCTACACACTTACCGATACCGGCACCATTTGTGTACAACTAATTGTTGCCGATGCTAATGGATGTTTGGATACCGTTGTGCAGTGTGTGCGTGTAGTTGGTGAAGGCTGGATTTGGGCGCCCAACGTTTTTACACCTAATGCCGATGGTACCAATGATGTTTTTGCGCCCACATGGCAGCTCATGGCCAGCATTAAGTGTGTAATTTACGATCGCTGGGGAATGAAAATGTATGAGTGGGATGGTTTAACCGGATCTTGGGACGGCCGTACTGAAAATGGTAAAGAGGCAACAGACGGTGTTTATTACTATGTAATTAATGCAACTGATTTACAAGGGAAAAATACAGAACTCACAGGCTTCGTACATCTCATCAGACCAAAATAGCAGAATGAGAAACAGAGCGAGAGCGTAAAGAGAGCGAGAGCGTAAAACAGAATGAGAAACAGAGCGAGAGCGAATATGATGCGTTAAATACGCTCTCATTATTCGCTCTCGCTCTGTTCACGCTCTCGCTCTGTTTTTCGCTCTGTTTCTCGCTCTCATTCTCGCTCTCATTCTCACTCTGTAATACTTCCGGCTTTGAAAAAGTACTTCGTATAATATGCTTCGTCGAGCGAACTGATGATGACACCTTTTTTGGTTGATGCGTGAACGAAGCGGCGATTTTGTAGATAAACACCTACGTGCGAAACTTTATCGCCGCCGATTTTGAAAAACACGAGATCTCCCTCGCTGAGTTGTTTTTCATTTACAGCTTTACATTTCGTCCAGAGGGTTGCTGCTGATCCGCTAATTGTTTTCTGGTAAACTGCTTTGTAAAGCGCACAGGTTAATCCTGAGCAATCGATTCCGCTTTTTGTCTTTCCGCCATATTGATAAGGTACGCTGTACCATTCATCAACAAAACGATAAAGTGCGAAGTTGGTAATAGAAACTGCGGGAACCTGTAGCTTTTCGGCATATTTCTCTCGCAGAGCCTTATCGGCCGCACTCAGTTGATTGCCCGCAGCATCTCGGCCGGAACGGCACGATGCAAGCAGCAGCAGTATTGAAAGCACGTTGCACCACATTTTCATACTCAAATTTAATTCTCAGCAAAAGCTGTGCCTTTGCAGCTAAAGGTAATTTGTGAGTCGGGCGGTGTTGATAAGCATATAACTTGCATAAATTCCCCAAATCATTACTTTTGGAATCCGCAAGTCATTTCGTTTGGCCTGCTTTTTGTTTTTAACCGCCGCATGAACCGATTTCTGTTGTGTATCCTTGTGTTTTGCTTCCCCGTGCTTACGGGTATGCAAACCGCGCCTCGCGGGGATACCAATGCGCGTATCAAATCGGTGTTTATCTACAACTTTACCCGTTATATCGAATGGCCTGAAACTGCAAGGGGCGGGAACTTTATCATTAATGTATTTGGTTCCAACACGGCTCTTGTTGCTGAGTTAAACAATATGGCAAAAACCAAAACCGTTGGAACACAAAAGATAGAAATACGTAACACTACAAGCCTCGATGCCGTAGGAAGTTCTCATATTCTGTTTGTATGTGGTGATAATACAACGCCTTTTTCTGAAATTCTGAATAAAGTAAAAGGTAAAAATGTGCTGATTGTTACAGAAAAACCCGGTTTTGCACGTCAGGGTTCTGCCATCAATTTCGTTATAGTACAGAACAAACAAAAATTTGAACTCAATAAAAACAATGCCGAAAAATACAATCTCAAAGTAAGTACAACACTCGTTCAACTCGGAATACCTGTAGAATAACACATGAAAGCGCTTGTAAACATACGTCTCATTCTTTTGCTGCTGGCAATGCTGCCTGCTGCGGCCGTTCTGCATGCGCAGAACCCGGCCTCAAAGAATGCTGCGCTTTTCCTCATGCAACAGGGCAAGCCCGACAGCGCGCTCATTGAAATCAATAAATACCTCGCAATGCCAGGAACGGCAACCGATGGCGATGCGTTTATGATTAAAGGTCAGATTTACAAAGACCTTTACAAAAAATACAGCCCTGCCGAACCGCTTACCTATTATCTCGACAGCTCTGTTGTTTATCTTAACCGCGCGCTCAATTACGAAACTGATTCGGCGCAGCAAATTGTAATCCGCAAGAGCATGCTTTATGTGGCCAGCAGATACTACAACAGCGCGGCCGACAGACTCGATACATTGAATTTCGAAAAAGCCGAAAAGTGCTATTATAAATACCGCGAAATAGCACTTACTGTTGACCCGAAGATGAATATTGCTGTGCGTGATATTGAATTCCTGCTGGCGCTGAGCACAGTTTACGAAGACAAATACAATAGCAATAAATCTGACACAACCTATCGCTACAAAGCGGAGCAGATTTATATTAAAATACTCAAAATGGATCCCGACAACTATGATGGTCATTACCGCTATAGTTTGCTCAAATGGAACCAAGGTGTCGATATTATCTTCAGTTTGCCTACTGATGCAACAATTCCGCAAACCGATTCGGCGCAGGATGAAGCTGTGAAACGCTTTAAGGAAGCACTCCCTCATGCCGAAAAAGCCTATGAAATTCGTCCCGACAGAATTGAAACATTGGTCATGCTTTCCGGTATATACGGCTGTCTCGGCGAATATGAAAAAGCAGCCAAATTCGATGAAATGCGCCGTGAACTAGAGCGCCGTCAGCAAGGAAAAGGCAAATAAAATTCCGGAATCCACTTTTTAATTTAACCATTCTCGATTGTATTCAACTATCGAACGGTTTTTAGTTTTGCTTATAAATATTTGAATTACAGTTGCTTGTGTTGCATTTTGGTCTTGGGTCATTTTTATGAAAGTCAAGGTTAATAAATAGTAAACTCGAGATTAAAGAGAATTTAGTGAGATGAAGTTCTCTATGCCAATCAACAGTGCTGATTATTTAAAATAATATTGCAACTTTGTAAATCAACCTCATGGCGTTCCGGTTTACAATAAGCAGAAAAATCAGCCTCGGCTTCGGTGTCCTTATTTTCCTGACACTGGTGGCTTTTGCGCTCACGCTGATGACAATCAGCAAGAGCCGCAGTAACAATGATATTGTTGCCAAAATCTACACACCTTCTATTGATGCCCTTCAGGAAATGCGTTTGCTTGTGGCGCGTTCCCGCAATTACATCACCAGCTGGATTAAAGTTGAGATGTTTTCGAATGATAAAAACCGACTCAAGGTGCTTATCAACAGCGATTATCCGCAGCTTGAAAAATGTCTTGATGTATTATCCGAAAACTGGAATACAGGAGATCAGAAATTAATCGATTCTATTTTTACCGACTGCCGCAGTCTCTGGGAAGCACACCGCACTGTTATGACGAGCCTGAGTGATCAGGATGATTATAACGATGCGAATGTGATGTTTTTTATAGAGCCAATGGTTCTTGACGATGATGAGGATGTGCAGCAACTCACGCATAAAATTACAGATCGCCTCGACAGGCTCATAGATGCGCAGTACAAAGCAGCCTCGCAGAAGCGTAAAGAAATTATTGACTCATTCAGACTGCTCGAATTTGTAGTATTGCTGCTGCTCATCGTGCTTCCGGTTGGCGGTATTATCATTGCTTTGCTTACTACCCGAAGCATCACCCGTCCGATTCAATCGCTCAAGCGTATTCTGATGCAAATGGCCCGAGGAGTTTTGCCGCAGGAAGCAATAAAAAACCGCAACGATGAAATTGGCGAAATGTCGCTAGCACTCAACAGCCTGGTTTCATCAATGAAAAGCACCACCGAATTTGCGCATGAAGTAGGTTCGGGCAACTTCAGCTCACATTATCAGCCACTTTCCGATGAAGATACGCTTGGCTATGCGCTGCTCCGAATGCGTGTTGATTTGCGGGAGAATGAACGTGTGCTTGAAGCCAAAGTAATTGAACGAACCGAAGAAGTGGTGCGCCAGAAAGAAGAAATTGAGGTGCAGAACCGCAAGCTCGAAATTCTGTACAAGCACGTTACCGATAGTATTCGCTATGCCAAACGGTTGCAGGATGCTATTCTGCCGCCGCCTGCTGTAGTTAGCCGCCTGCTGCCCGAATCATTTATCTTGTTTAAACCGAAAGATATTGTAAGCGGCGATTTCTACTGGCTGAACGAGAAAAACGGAAAAATTTATATAGCCGCTGTTGATTGTACAGGCCACGGCGTTCCGGGAGCTTTTATGAGCATTGTAGCCAACAACATGCTTAATCAGGTTTTGCGCCTGAAAGACACGCTTTCGGCCGGACAGATGCTCGATCAGGTAAATAAATTAGCGGCAAAAACCATTAACCAGAATGTTGATGATTCGGCCGTGCGCGATGGTATGGATATGACACTCTGTATCATTGATCCCGAAACCGGTACACTCGAAATGGCCGGAGCCAACAATCCGCTTTACCTGTTCAGAAACGGTGAACTCCAGGAATACAAAGCCGATAAAGTGGCTATTGGTTACACTGAATACGGTGGTACGCATAATTTCAATACAACAACTGTTCAGCTCAAAAAAGCAGATATGATCTATCTCTTTTCAGATGGATATGCCGATCAGTTTGGCGGACCCAAGGGCAAGAAGTTTATGGTTGGACAATTCCGAAGCTTCCTCACTACAATTCATACTCGCCCTGTTGAAGCACAGCAAAAACTGCTCGACGAAACCATTGAAATGTGGCGCGGTAACCTTGAGCAGGTTGATGATGTGCTGGTTATGGGTTTCCGCATTCTGTAATCTATCAAGTTTTTTTATATCTTTCGGATGCATTACCCGTTGCCCTGCTATGCACACTCTTTTTATGCGCTTTCTGATGTTGAGTGGTCTGATGATTTTATCATTGGGCAACAACTTGCTTTATGCGCAGTCAGTTGTTGGGCCGCCGCCGGCAAATGATTCTATAGAAGGAGCTATTGACATCGGCACATTGCCCTTGCCTCCAGGATGCCCCATTGGCGATGAGGGAAACACTGTAACGTTAAACGGAACGACTACTTTTGCCACCTACGATTCTCGTTTTGCAGCCTCAGGAGGTTGCTTTTCAGGCACATCTCCCGATGTTTGGTACAGATTCAGAGCCGTTTCAAATTATACATATGTTAAACTCACAGCAACATCACCCTCGCCGGTTTTCGATAGTTGCTTTTTAAGAGTTTGGGTGAGCAATGGTTTAAACTCAACTATCTATCAGCAACTTCCGCTTAATTGCCTTTCCAGCGATAATGGTGTAATTGATCAGATGATTTATACTTCAGCCAGCGTTGCCGAATACTACATTGAAATCGGAGGCAAAACTTGGGAAGATACAGGCAGCTTTGTGCTCGAACTTACTGCTGATCTCGAATGCGATGATTGTGTGCGCAGAGCTAAAGTACGTATGACTCCTGAGCCCAATTTCGGGATATACGGGCTGGGACAAAATGTAAGAATGTGCGCAACAATTAATGACTGGGACTATAACTCCTCTTCACTGCCACAATTTATAGGCCCTGCAGCTTTTGGCTCCGACTGGAATCTCAGCACTTTAGTTCCGGCATCATCGCCCGGCTTGGGCTGGGTCTGGATGGATCCGGCCTCAAATACCAATGTTACAATTACAGGATATTATTATGATCCGGATGGCGATTTTGATCCTGCCAACAATGCCGGCGACCCCTCAATTGCCCCCTTTGTAAACCTTACCGGTTGCTGGTTTGTAGAAACCAATTCATCATGCGACAGCGGCAATCTTTCGGTACTCATCAAAATATACAGTGATGAAGTGCTTGGCGGCGGCGATCCTTTAAATACCTGTGATGTGGGAGAAGCTAATCTTATTGATTTACACAACCAATGCTGTAAGGCTCCCACAATTACCTATCAAAAGCCAACCTGTATCAGCCCGAATTCCGGATTAATCATTATTTCAAACGGACTATCTTCCGGAAATGATTCTGTTCGGTTTGTTCTTTACCGACAAAATCTTCAGAACGCAATTGCATCAGTAACTAACGTTACCGGGGTACATACTTTTTCAAATCTAAGCTCCGGCGATTATATCGTAGAATGTATTCAAGTTGGAATCGGTGCCTGTACAACTTATGTGAGTGTGCATTTGCCGGCTATTATGGAAATTAGTCTTGCACAAATTGGGGCAGGATGTTCATCCGGAACCGGCGAAGCAACTGTGCTGATAACAAGCCCGTCAGCAAATTATACGGTTCAGTGGTTTGTAAACTCATCCGTAGTAGCTACCGGTGATACCGCTACAGGCCTTCCTTCGGGACTTGTGAAATGTGTAGTTACTGATCTTACAATTAATTGCACACTGGTTGATTCTATTATCATCGTAAATAACACATCTCCGCTTGTTGTCTTCAGTTACACCAACAACCATGTTTGTTCTACTGTTACCAACGTACAAGTTTTACAACAGCCCAACATATCCGGTGGCACTTATTCACTGCAGGCACCGCTTTCTGCAGGACTATTAATCAATCAAACTACTGGTCAGGTTTCGCTGGTTTCGTCAACTGCAACATTGCCTTACTATGTAATTGTAAGGTATGATGTAACTGATGCAATAACCGGGTGCAGTGTTTCAGCCCTTGATTCGGTTTATGTTGTGGAGAAACCACCCGTACCGGTACTCTCGTTAACCTCTCCGATATTGGTTTGTACAGGCGCAACAGTCCCAATGCTTAGCATCCAGCAATCTGCATCGTATGATGTAATTTGGTTTGATCAACAAACATCTGCTTACACCTTTGCTCCCGTTTTTGTTCCGGCTGTTTCTACCACTCAGCCCGGATCCTACAGCTTTGTTGTGGCACTAACTACTAATGGTTTAACCGGTTGTTCAAGTGATCTTGTAACGTTTACCGTAAATGTGAATGACCCGCCAGCCATACAGGTTAGCAATGATACTACAATCTGTCCGGGCGATACGGTTACTGCACAGGTTACAGCTACAATTCCTAACGTATCCGTTCTTTGGAGTCCGCCCCCGGTTTCAGGAAGTGCAACAACCTCAATAGTTTTGCTGAGTAATACAGTTACACAAACCTATCAGGTAACACTTACCGACCTTTCAACTTCATGTTCATCATCAGGCAGCATAACAATAAGTATTGACACGCTTGGTTGTGCCGGAATTGCAGAAGATTTCGACATATACACAGGATTAACCCCCAACGGCGATGGTTTTAACGATGTATGGGTGATTGATGGTATCGCCGGGTTGCGCGGGGTTGAAGTCGAAATTTTCAATCGCTGGGGCGTATTGGTTTGGTCCTCAGAAGAATACAACAACACAACAAATGTCTGGAACGGTACTGATTTAAATGGAGAATTGCTTCCGGACGGAACTTATTTCTATGTAATTCGTAATAAAAGAGTTGTAAAAAAAGGCTGGATTGAGCTGACCCGATAAACTCTTTCCTACCTTTACTACGGAAACGAATAAAGACCTCATTTAACAGCAACTAATGGCTGCCCCGACTTCCATTAATAACCTGAAAAGGTTATTGTTTGCACTTGTCTGCTTTTTGCAGATAAGCCTTGCTGCGCAATCGCCACAGGGCTTTAATTATCAGGCTGTTGCACGAGATGCATCAGGTCAGGTATTGGTTAATCAGCAACTTTCGGTTCGTTTTACTATTACCAATCAGCCCGGCACACTTACTTATCAGGAAGAACATAGTACCACCACCAATTCTTTTGGCCTTATCAATTTAGTTGTTGGTACCGGATCTTCAACAGCCATTTCAAACACAACTTTTCCTGCAATACCCTGGGGTTCAAATTCGCCCTATTCGATGCAGGTTGAAATCAACGTTCAGAGTTCTTGGGTAAATATGGGCAGTACAGTTCTCTGGTCTGTTCCTTATGCACTTTTTGCCAATGAAGCCGGAAATGCTCCGGCCGGACCAACCGGCGCAACCGGGGCAACTGGTGTTGCCGGAACTCCGGGAGCACAGGGAATTCAGGGTGTACAAGGCATTCAGGGAGCTACCGGCGCAACCGGCCCCTCGGGTGATCCGGGAGCTACAGGTGCACAAGGCCCTTCTGGTGATCCGGGAGCAACCGGCGCGCAAGGTCCTTCAGGCGATCCAGGTCCAACCGGCCCAACCGGATCAGCGGGCGCAACCGGGCAAACCGGTGCCACCGGCCCTTCAGGTGATCCGGGTATTGCCGGGCCAACAGGAGCAACAGGTATTAACGGCGTCACCGGCGCTACAGGTGTCACCGGCGCTACAGGCATAACCGGTGCAACCGGATTTACCGGGCTTACCGGTGCAACAGGTCCTACAGGTATTGCCGGTGCAACAGGCGCAACAGGTGCAATCGGATTAACCGGCGCCACCGGTGCTGCGGGTCCGATAGGCCCTGCCGGCGTTACCGGCGCTACAGGTGCAACCGGCGTTGCCGGCTTAACCGGTGCAACCGGCGTTGCTGGCCCAGCTGGTCCTGCCGGAGCTACCGGAGCAACAGGCGTTACCGGCGCGGCAGGCGCAACCGGAATTACCGGCTCTACAGGGGCAGCAGGAACTCCCGGCGCAGCCGGTGCTACTGGTGCAACTGGTGTAACCGGTGCTGCAGGTGCTGTTGGAGCTACCGGCCCAACCGGTGCTGCAGGAACTCCCGGCGCAACAGGAACTCCCGGTGTAACGGGTGTTGCCGGAGCTACCGGCCCAACCGGTCCAATTGGTCTAACCGGCCCGGCTGGTGCAACCGGAAATACAGGAACAACAGGTGCAACCGGTCCAATCGGAAATACAGGATTAACAGGACCATCAGGCAACACCGGCCCGTCGGGACCAACAGGAGCTACAGGTGCAACAGGCTCTCAGGGACTTCCCGGTATTGTGAATAATCTTACTTTGCTTGTTCCGCTTACCCGGAATTACAGTATATCCATTGCTGATGCCGAATGTGCCGACCCTGCTAACTACAATTTGGGGTATGAATTTACTCCGCGATATGGGGTATATCTGAGTTCAGGTTCTTCTACACAACCCGGAGATATTATTTTTCCGGTTCATTTACCAGACAGCGTCTCTCTGAGTTCCGTTGTGGTTAGTTATATTGATGACGATGCCGCTGCCGGAATCAGTTATGAATTAGTAAGAATTAATCTGCCAACAGGCACTGCAACGGTAATGCTCACATCAGCAACTTCATCAGTAAATAACAATTCAGTGCAGCAAATGACAACAGCAGCAACAGGTGTTATTAATAATAGTCTATGTACTTATATGCTGATTTTTCATACCCGACAGGCAAATAATGATTTGATGTTTGTAGGTGCTAAAATTGTTTACAGAGCATTTCGCTTAGAATAGAAATACTACTATGCAAAAAAAAGCAGCTCTGTTTATTCTCTTGCTGATAAGTACAGCGGCCACTATCAGGGCGCAGTACTCGCTTACACCTCAGCTTATAGGGACTTCGGGCGGATGGTCTGCTTCCGGTAATTACTCACTTTCTGCCTCAGTTGGCGAAGTAGTTACTCCAACATTTTCAACAGTTAATTACATACTAACGCAGGGTTTTCAGCAACCGGCTTCAAGTCTGGTTGCACTCACAGCTACAGTTTCTGCTTCAAACCCTGCCTGCGCCGGAGCTGCTGATGGTGTGGCACGCATTGTCCCGCTGGGCGGAATACCTCCCTACAACTACAGCTGGTCAAACGGTGCAACTACCTCGCAAATTTCACAACTGGGCGCAGGAACATACTACGTTACCGTAACTGATGCCATTGGTCTTACTTATGCTGATTCGGTGATAATTGATGCCGGAACCGGAATCTGTGATTTGCATTTTTATTCGGGTATTACGCCAAACGGCGACGGGAACAATGATTTCTGGGCTATCGACAATATCGAAGATTACCAGCCCAATACTGTTACCATACTTAACCGCTGGGGCGGAGCGGTATGGTCAATCGACAATTACAACAACACTGATCGCCGCTGGGATGGAAATGATAAGCAGGGAAATGTTTTACCAGCCGGTACTTATTTCTATCTTGTGGAGGTAAACGGTCAAACCACCAAAGGCTGGGTAGAACTCACCCGCTGATCTGGATACAATGAAAAGAACATTTACACTGCTGCTGCTGTTTTTGCTTGTTGCCGGAGCTGATCTCTCTGCGCAGCAGGATCCGTTGTACAGTCAGTATATGTTCAACCCGCTGGCTATAAATCCGGCCTGGGCAGGCAGCCGTGAAATGATGAATGGCGCTTTGCTGATGCGCCGGCAATGGACAGGCTTTCCGGGAGCTCCGGCAACCAATGTTTTTGCACTCAGTGCTCCAACCCGAAAAGGAAAAGTAGGCTGGGGATTAGAAATAAATACTGATCAGATCGGACCCAAACGCAGTTCGGCATTTTATCTGAGTTATGCCTATCGGGTTCGCATTGGAAAAGGTAAACTGGCTTTCGGACTTGGTGCCGGGGTTGTGAATTACAAGATTAACTGGAATGAAATTGAGTACCGTGATCAGAACGATGTTTTTGCATCACTCAGTGCTAAAAACTATACAGTTCCTGATGTAAAGTTTGGACTTTATTACAACACCAAACGATTTTATGTCGGACTATCAACAACACACTTGAATACGCAAACGATAGAACTTGTTTCTACCGCAGCCGGTAATTATTTCACACAATTTAAGCGACACCTGTTTTTTACATTTGGCCGTGCATTTGAATTGAGTGAGAATGTGGTATTCAGTCCTTCTGTTATGCTTCGCACATTACCCGGAACATCAAATACAAATGTTGATCTGAATCTCAATTTTCAGCTTCGCAAAACAATATGGGCAGGTGTTTCACTTCGTTCTGAACGAACAGTTGTTGCAATGGTACAATACAATGCCGGACAACTGCTCCGAATTGGATATTCGTATGATCTGGCACTTGGCCGCCTGCGGGGTGTTCAATCGGGTTCACATGAGTTAATGCTTGGCTTTAATCTCGATATTTTTAAATCAGAAACACTTTCGCCGCGCTATTTCTGAGTAGTGTTTTCCGGGATATGAAACTCACCGCACAACGTTTTACCGCACTGCTTTTTATGCTGCTACTGGCTGCGGGAACCTTGCATGCCCAGTTTCGCCGCGCTGATCGTTTACTGAGTTCGGGCGAATACCTTAAAGCAATTGATGCCTATGAACGCGGCCTTCGCCGGCATGATAATGCGGATGCAATGGAACGTTTGGCAAATTGCTACCGCATTGTACACAACTATCCGAAAGCCGAATACTGGTATGCCCGCACAATTGCTGCTAAACCGGATGTGAATCCAATCGTTTTCCTTTGGTACGGCTCTGTACTGAAAATGAACGGAAAGCCCGAAGATGCACGCAAACAGTTTGAACGTTTCATGACGATCAAACCTGATGATGAACGCGGAAAAGCTGAAGTAAAAGCATTGAGTGCAATGAAAGTGTGGATGGAAGACACACGTATGTATGAAGTGAAAACTGTGCCCGCTCTCAATACCGAATTCTCCGAATTTGGTGTTTCGTTTTACAGTAAAGGACTTTTAATTGTCTCTGATCGCGGTCAGCGAGACTTGCTGAACGACGAAAATGCTTCGGCTTCGGGTAATGCTTACTTTGCTATCTATACGCTCAAATACAACCGCACCGGCGATTCAGCCAATTTCGGAATCCCGTCTAAATTACCGCGCCGTATTTGTCCCGATAACCATAACGGCCCGGCTTCACTTACAGCCGATAATAAGTTGATGGCCTTTAACCGTGTTGGTCGTACCGTAAAACTTCGCTCCAAAAAATTTGTAAACCGCAACAAAATTTTCTTCTCCACAAATAGTCTGTTCGGATGGTCGAAGCCCGAACCTTTTTTGTGGAACAGTGATTTGTATTCGTGTGCGCATCCTGCTCTTTCGGCCGACAGACAACTATTGTATTTCTCATCAGACATGCCTGGAAGCCTTGGCGGAATGGACATCTGGATGTGCCGCCGTGATGGCGATAGCTGGGGCAAGCCCATCAATCTTGGCGCCAGCATAAATACAATTGCCGATGAGGTTTTTCCATACTTGCGCGGCGACGGTACATTGTTCTTCAGTTCATCAGGCCATCCCGGTCTTGGCGGTCTTGATATTTTTGCCACAAAACAGGCAAACGGTATTTGGCTTGAACCCGCCAATCAGGGCGCTCCGCTCAATAGCCTTACCGATGATTTCTCTATTGTTTTTGATGCAAATAATCAAACCGGTTATTTCGCATCTGACCGGGTTGGAGGAAAAGGGAAAGATGATATTTACCGGTTCAATGTTCTTGCCAACTTTACAATCATCAAAGGCCGGATGCTGCTTTCACGCAGTCTTTCCGATCCGCTGCCGGATGCCCGTGTGCAGCTTATCGACAGCACCGGAAAAGTAGTTGCAGAAACCAGAACAGATGCAACCGGTGGATTCGTGTTCCGAAACATTCATGCCGACCGCACTTATCTCGTGCGGCTTGACGAAGAAGATCCGGGCATCGGAACGCACAAAAAATATTACATGACCGACGAAAACGATGTGCCCATGCGCGTATCGATTTTCGACGAAACAGGAGGGCGCTATACGTTCACAGATATTCCGGTGAAGCCCGGAACACCGCCCCAACTCCTTGCTGATGATGAATACCTTACCATAGCCGGTAATCTCATCACCGAAGGAACTTCGCCGCAAGCAATTGCAAATACAGAAGTTAAACTGGTTGATGAAACCGGAAATGTTGTTCAAACCACTACAACAAATGCGTTCGGAGCTTTTGCTTTTACACGCATTCCGCCGGATCGTTCTTACCTGGTTGTGCTCGATACAGTTGCAGATGTAACTCTTCCGCCCGGATCAAAAATTATCGTTACTAATAAAAGCGGAAAGCAAATCTCAACGCTCAGTCCCGATGCAAAAGGGCAATACACTTTACGCATTCTTAAAAACGACAGAACCACGCTGGCTGCTATGGATGTAGAAGATCAGGAATTGCGCCTCGATCTTCGCGGAACAATAACCAGCGATTCAACCGGAAAGCCCGTTGGCAATGCAATGCTCAGCGCGGTTGATGAATTTGGAAAAGTATTGCAAACCGTTAGAACCGATGAACGCGGTAATTTCAAATTTGTAAACCTCCCCGGCGATAAGTCGTATCTCGTGCGAATTGATGATGTGGAAGATCAAAATATGTCATCGCTCGGAAAGCTGTTTGTAAAAGATGTCAATGGTAATATTATCAGAGAAATTCGTGTTACAGCAGGCAAATACCAATTCCGTATTTTACCCTCAGACCGAACTTCGCTGGCAAAAGTTTATGTTGATGATCCCTGGCTCGAAGTGCTGCAGATGAAAGCCAAGGCTAAGTCCGACAGCTTACTCATTATCGAGAATATTTATTATGAAGTTGACGACTGGAAAATTTTACCTGAAGCCGAACGCACACTTACCAAAGTAATTCAGGTAATGAAAGCAGATCCAAACATTGTAATTGAGATCAGTTCGCATACCGATTCGCGGGCCTCTGCTGATTACAATAACAAACTCTCGCTGAAACGTGCGCAAACAGTACTTGACTATCTTGTTAAAGCAGGTATCGACAAGAAGCGACTGAAAGCAGTTGGTTACGGCGAAAAACGTTTGCTCAATGTGTGTGCTGATGATGTGGAATGTACCGATGAGCAACACGCAAAAAACCGCCGTACCGAATTCAAAATCAACCGCCGCTGAGTTTGAGGTATAGTACATCCGCTTACATTTGCTGTATGTGGAACACAACACCAGCCGGTCTCACCCGAACTTTTCTTTTTCGCGATTTTAACGAAGCCTTTGCGTTTATGACGCAGGTTGCTGCTGTTGCAGAAAAACAAAAGCATCATCCCGACTGGCGCAATTGTTGGAACAAAGTAGAAGTAACCTTGTGTACACACGACCAGGGAAATGTAATTACAGAGAGCGATCACAAATTAGCTGCTTCAATTGATGAAATTTATGAGAGGTTTGCACCGTAAGTTTTTAGTGCTGCTGTTGTTGCCCCTGTTTCTGTTCTTTGTTCCTGCCAATCAGCAACTGAAAACAGAGATTGATAAACTGAATGCAGATACCGATCTCAGCAGCGGATCGTGGAGTTTATATGTGATCACAGCCGACAGCGGCGAAGTGCTTGCTAATGTAAATGCTGCCCGTTCGCACACACCAGCCAGTACACTGAAAATTTTCACAACAGCCGCCGCACTGCATTTATTGGGCACAGAGTATCGGTACGAAACTGTGCTTGAATACAGCGGCACGTTTGATTCGCTGAGCGGCAGAATAAGCGGCAACCTCTACATTCGCGGCAGCGGTGATCCAACGCTTGATTCGCGTTACTTCAGCACACCGGGCGACAGCACACAACTTGAACGCTGGGCTGCTGCACTCTACAAAAAAGGTGTGCGCAGCATTGATGGTGCGGCAGTTGCCGATGCATCTGCTTTTGGCGGAACACCTTTGCCCGACGGCTGGACTTGGGGCGATATGGGGCAATACTACGGCGCACAGTCAAGCGCATTAACCTGGCATGATAACAGCTATTCACTATTCTACAATTCAACTGCCGATACAGCAAAGCTTAAAGGCACAATGCCCGTGCCCGAAGGCACAACGATTGTTTCACAGGTAAGTGCCGGAGGCTCACGCGATGAAGCTTTTGTGTATGGTGCGCCTTACGGAAATGTACATTATATACGCGGGCGCATTCCGGCCGGTGCTTTAAACTACGAAGTTGAAGCTGCACTTCCTGATCCGGCTTTGCAGTGTGCCGCCGAGTTTACACGCACCCTCGAAAAGCAGGGAATAAAAGTGAAAGCCAGTCCGGCAACAATCCGACTGCAGGAAATTGATGGCAGCAAAAACAATGCTCCCCGGAAAAAAATACTCGCAACACAGTCGCCCAAACTCAGTGAAATAATTTACTGGACAAATCTCAAAAGCGATAATGTTTATGCCGAACAATTGCTGCGCACAATTGGCTTGGTAAAAGGCAAAGGCGGCACAGTTGAAGATGGCACAGCTGCCGTCATCAATTTCTGGAAGCAACAAGGCATTGATGTAAAAGGAATGTTTATGAACGACGGCAGTGGTCTTTCGCGTTCCAATGCAGTTACCACACAGCAGCAAGCCGAAGCATTACGCATCATTACAAAATGGCCGAAGAAAGAGTACGAAGCCTTTAAACGTTCGCTGCCTGTTGCCGGCAAGTCAGGATCGCTTGCCAGTTTATGCAAAGGCAGTTTCGCCGAAAACAACCTGATCGCCAAAAGCGGCTACATCACCCGCGCACGCGGCTACACCGGATATGTGAAAACCAGAAGCGGGAAACTAGTGTCTTAGCCCCCTATAAGTTGTAGAGATTTGAGCCCGGAGTTTAGGTCATTTACCCCGTTGTGTTGAGTTTTTTCAGGCATTTTGCACAGCGATATATTGCTTAGGTGAGCAG
>JBKDHA010000061.1:0-2760 GCA_046335555.1 Bacteroidota bacterium | reverse complement strand
GCTCTATATGAGCGTCCATTTCACCTTCCAGAGAAGCCTCCAGTATTTTCTTTAATAGTGGCGTAAAAACACCGTCTTTACCCGTAAACGGCTTGCCTGCACGAAGTTGCTCTCCTGCCTGTTTGGCAAAGGCTTCGAAATCAAATTTTTCTTCCATCTTGTGTCAAGTTAATCGTTTTTAACATTGACACAGTTATTTGAACATACTCGAGCGAAGACATACACATCATTCTCGCTCTCATTCTCCGCTCTGTAGTTCTCGCTCTGTTTCTCACTCTCATTTTATAAACATTTCACATTTCATAGTTTTCGGATTTTATACATTTCTGTGTCTTGCTGCGTTTTAGCTTTGAGTTTGCAGAAGTCTGCCTGAACACAATGGAAACACAAGCAACAAATACCGAAAAACCGAAACGCCCGTGGTGGAAACGTTTGATCCGCTTTTTTGTGTGGACAGGCGCTTCTGTTCTTGCTTTGCTTGGCATTGCGGTTTTGCTGTTGTTTGTTTTTGAAGATGATATAAAGAAATACATCACCGGCGAGGCAAATAAACATCTCAACACGGTTGTGTTTATTGACCCGAAAGATATTTCGCTCACCCTGTTTAGCAGCTTTCCTGATGTTTCTCTGGAATTTGAGAACGTAAAGGCACTCGATGCTTTGCCCGACGAAAAACGAGATACACTTTTTCGCGCCGAACGGGTTGCTCTTTCGTTCAGCTTGCTCGATTTTTTTCGTAAAAACTACACCGTGCGCGATGTGGAAATGGAAAATGCGGAGGTGGATTTGCGTATCGACAAGCAGGGGCGCGACAATTACCATTTCCTCAAAGAATCGACAGACACGGGGGCTTCTAATCCGGTTGAGTTTGCCATTGAGCATATTGGCTTTGAGAACGTAAACATCCGTTACCACAACCAACCGGCCGGAGGAAAATACGAAGTGCTGCTGCGCGAAATGAATTGCTCCG
This sequence comes from Bacteroidota bacterium, assembly GCA_046335555.1. Taxonomy (GTDB): domain Bacteria; phylum Bacteroidota; class Bacteroidia; order Palsa-965; family Palsa-965. The sequence goes on along the minus strand of JBKDHA010000061.1, from coordinate 1,790 downwards.
GCGATTTGAATACCGAACAATATCTGCTCGAAACCGATGCCAGCTTTACTGTGGGCGAACTCCGGCAAGGCAATGTTTCGTACTTCGCCGGTAATAACGGAACACTGGCGCTTTCGCTGCAAATCAACAATGCAGCATCTGTTTACACTGTTCAAACCGGCAAGCTCACTGTTTCCGAATTTGCGCTGCAGGTTACCGGTTCCGTTAAAAACAGCGGTAAAGTTCCGGAACTTGATCTGGCGGTAAACGGCAGCAATATTGACCTGGGCAAAGCACTTACATTGCTGCCCGAAAGCTGGCAAAACGATATTGAAGGCTACAAAGCCGGGGGCGAATTTTATACCGATGTAACTATCAAAGGCCCTGTGTCTGATTCGCTGGCGCCTGTAGTCGAGGGCAAATTCGGTATCAGCAGCGGTGGCTCACTGAGCCGCGACGGCAGCGGAGTTACCCTGCGCGATATTTCACTCAAAGGCGTGTTCAGCAGTGGTCGCGGACGCGATGGTTTTGAGCTTTCGGAGTTCAGCGGAACTACCGGCATAAGCAAATTCAGCGGAAAATTTGCGATGGATGGCTTCTCCAATCCCGCCTACTCTGCATCTGTAACCGGCAACATCAGCCTGTCTGAAATGCAGGAATTGCTGCAAATCGACACTATAGAAAAAGCTGCCGGAACAGCTGAGTTCCGCATCAGCGCATCAGGCCGCCCCGGAAAAGGAGGCAAACTAACCGCTGCCGACTTCCGCAACTTCAAAACCAGCGGCGAAATGCAGCTCCGCAATGTAGTGTGCCGCCTCAAAAACAGCAGCCTCCCGGTCGACAGCATGAGCGGTTCACTTGGTTTCGACGGCAATAATGTGGCGGTAAATAACTTCAGAGTGCGTTCAGGCAGCAGCGATATTTTGCTGCAGGGTAAAGTGCGCAACCTGCTCGGCTACCTCTTTACCGAAACCGAAGTGCTTGACATTACCACAACTCTGCGCTCTGAACTTACCGACCTAAACGGACTGCTTGCCTCTCCCGAAACTCAAACATCAGCAGCCGACACAAGCTACAAACTTGAGCTGCCCAAACGTATCGCCGTTTCGCTCACCACACAAATTGATCAGATAAAATTCCGCAAGTTTGAAGCCCGTGAACTTCGCGGCGAAATAATACTCCGCAACCAACGCCTTGTAGCCGATCCGGTTTCTTTCTGGACAATGGACGGCAAAATATCTGGCAGCGGAATGATCGACGGCACACGCAGCGACTCATTGCTCATCACCGGAAATGCACACACCGAACGTGTAAACATAAACAAGCTTTTTGTACAGCTCGAAAATTTCGGGCAAACAACTTTAACCAACGAGCACGTTCGCGGAACACTCACTTCAGACATCAACTTTGCCTCACTCTGGGGAAATAATTTAGTGATGAATGAAAAGAAACTGTTTGCCGAAGCCGCAGTAACATTGGAACAAGGGCAACTCATCAACTTTAAACCGCTCGAAGAACTCTCCAGCTTCATAAAACTCGATGATCTGAAAAATATCCGGTTCAACACACTTACCAATCATATCAACATCCGCAACCGCATCATCACCATTCCGGAAATGGATATTAAATCGAGCGCTATTGACATTACCATGTCGGGCACACACGATTTTGATAATATGGTCGATTATCACATCATTGTTGGTCTTGATGAACTGCGTGCACAGAAAGTAAAAAAAGCCAATCCGGCCAACGCAGAACTTGGAATTGTTGAAGAAGATGATGGCGGGCATCGTACCAAACTATACATACTC
>JBKDHA010000060.1:0-23403 GCA_046335555.1 Bacteroidota bacterium | reverse complement strand
ATCATTTCCTTAATCTCGTTTTTTCAATAGATTGCACATAATCTGTTGAATGAAAACCCGAAAAATATATCATTAATTCAGATGCGAACAGTCATATCATTTCTATTGCTTTTTTGTTCTGGTCTGTTATCTGCACAGAGTCCGGCTCAAATTATCGGTAAAAATTGGGGAATTGGATTCTCCGGAGGATTAACAGCCTTTTCAAAACCTTATACAGATCGCGGATCCAGTTACTTTGCCAACGGACACACATTCGGTTTTACCGTTTACCGAAACTGGGAACAACAGAATTTGAGAGGAATACGACTTCAGCTTGGCATCAGATATGAAAAAACCGGAGCTTACAGACTTGAACTAGGCAGTGTGGGCGGAACAATAACCATGTTTGAAAATGAACAAACTGCGTATTACATCACTCCGCAACTTGTAAGAACCTTTACTATCTCAAACCTTATTTATATTCCTATAATTCTAAGCGGTAATTTTACTCTGGATGCAAAACATTCCGGTTATATGTATTCCCGTATTCAGGGCAATGAGCAATATGAATATTATACAAATACAAATGACTCAAACCGAAGAGACGCTTATGCTTTTATCGGTGCGGGAATTGGCTTCAATATATCTGAATCTTTTCATGGTGAATTAATCTTACACATGGGTAATTCAGCCACCAATAAATTTAAATATACACAAGGTATTATGGCGCAAATGAACTGGAGATTCGGTATAAAGAAAATTAGACGAACAAACTAATGTAACTAAAAACACATTAGTTTATTAGATCTGCGGACGCAGTACCGGAAGTAAGAAGTATATCTATCTTTGAAATAAAATTATTATTATTAAATAGCGATTGATTTGAACTAAATATATCACTAAAATGAAGATGCTAACTTTTTTATTTACTGCATTATTTTTCAGCAGTATAGCTAATAGTCAGCCAATAGTAGTGAATGAACGCTGGTGGTCGGTTGGAGCTGAAGCTGGTTTGCTCAGCTTACACAATGACTATAATCCGATTGTAACAGAACGTAATCTTCCCAACGGATTGAATTTCGGAATTTCCGGAGCGTATTCATGGAAACAAGATAATAATCGGATAACACGATTCGGTGTAGGAATACGTTACGAATACATGAATGATTACCGAATAAGTGTTCCATCGCTAAAAACTGTAAACGACAATTATACAGTTGATAAACAGTCTGCTTTGTCACTAAAGTTAGACGGAGGCCGAATAATTCCGTTTACTCCCACCTCCTCTGTTTACGGTTTGTTCGGAGCTTATGTTAATGTAACATTGATAAGCCAGTTTACCGGCAAGCATAATTACTATGCAATTGACTTTTCAAAAACTGAGATATACAACAACTATACAGATCCAAACAGGAAACCTGTAAGCGGAGGATTATATGCCGGTCTGGGAATGGCAATTACTGATAAATTGCGCGCAGAAATACAGGTAAATGCGGGCTTTCCGCCGATTCTGTACTATAAACTTTGCGCCGGCGCTCAGGCAACCCTGCACCATGCTATCGGCGAGTCCAATACAAAGGAAAGAAAGATCTATACGCCGAATTAACTGCCGATTTGGCCGATTTGCAGGTAATTCTGGTGCAAAAATGACCGGTTTAACTGCTGATTACTGCCCTATTTTCATGTTTAAGCAAATGGTATGTGCTTTGAGGATGATGTATATCAAACCATTATTCTTTAAAATTATATACTTATCGCTTTAACATGAACCTGAACAATTTTACGATTAAGTCGCAGGAAGCCATTCAGCAGGCGCAACAGCTTGCTGCATCCGGAAGTCATCAGGCAATTGAAACGGGGCATATTCTGAAAGGCATTTTAATGGCCGATGATTCAGTTACCCCCTATCTGCTGAAAAAGCTCAACATCAATTCGCCTCTTTTCCAGAAACTTACAGATAAAATAGTCGAGAGTTATCCAAAGGTTTCCGGAGGTTCGGGGCAATACCTTTCATCGGCTGCAAATAATGCAGTAATGAAGGCTGTAAACAGCATTAAGGATTCGGGCGATGAGTTTGTGAGCATCGAGCATTTGCTGCTCGGCATTCTGGAAAGCGGCGATCAGGTGAGCCAGATGATGAAAGACAATGGTTTCACCGCGAAAGACCTGAAAACCGCCGTTACTGATCTGCGAAAAGGCAGCAAAGTAACCAGTTCATCGCAGGAAGAAACCTACAATGCACTCTCAAAATATGCGATAAATCTGAATGAAAGAGCACGCAGCGGAAAACTGGATCCGGTTATTGGCCGCGATGAAGAAATACGCCGTGTGCTCCAGATTCTCTCCCGCCGTACCAAAATCAATCCGATTTTGGTTGGTGAACCCGGCGTGGGTAAAACCGCCATTGCCGAAGGCCTCGCCCACCGCATTGTAAACGGCGATGTACCTGAAAACCTGAAATCCAAACAAATCTATTCGCTTGACATGGGTGCACTTATTGCAGGTGCCAAGTACAAAGGCGAATTTGAAGAACGACTGAAAGCTGTTGTTAAAGAAGTGACCGACTCAGACGGCAGCATTATTCTTTTTATTGATGAAATACACACGCTTGTAGGTGCCGGCGGCGGCGAAGGTGCAATGGATGCGGCTAATATTCTGAAACCCGCACTGGCCCGCGGCGAATTACGTGCCGTAGGTGCTACAACACTCAACGAGTTTCAGAAATACTTTGAAAAAGATAAGGCGCTTGAACGCCGCTTCCAGAAAGTATTGGTAGATGAACCCAGCGCAGAAGATGCAATATCCATACTCCGCGGCATTAAGGAGAAATATGAGACCCACCACAAGGTGCGCATAAAAGATGAAGCGATAATTGCCGCGGTTGAACTCTCACAACGCTACATCAGCGACCGTTTTTTGCCCGACAAAGCCATTGACCTGATTGATGAAGCAGCCGCAAAGCTGCGCATGGAAATCAATTCGATGCCGGCCGAACTCGAAGATGTGGAACGCAAAATTCGTCAGCTCGAAATTGAACGCGAAGCCATTAAACGCGAAAGCGATACGGCCAAACTTACTGAACTGGGTCGGGAAATTGCAGAGCTGAACGACAAACGCAATGGCCTGAAAGCGCGCTGGCAGCAAGAAAAGGATGTAGTTGACAGCATTCAGCGCGAAAAAGAGCTTATTGAGCAATTGAAATTTGAAGCCGATACAGCAGAACGTGCCGGCGATTACGGGAAAGTAGCTGAAATCCGCTATGGCCGCATTCGGGAAACCGAGGAACGATTAGAAATCGCCAAAGGCAAACTCAACGAACTGCAACACTCCGGATCGCCTTTGATTAAGGAAGAAGTTGAAAGCGAAGATATTGCTGCCGTTGTGAGCCGGTGGACAGGCATTCCTGTTGCCCGCATGCTGCAGGGCGAACGCGAAAAGTTGCTCCGTCTTGAAGACGAACTGCATAAACGTGTGGTTGGTCAACATGAAGCAATTGAAGCTATTGCAGATGCAGTGCGGCGAAGCCGTGCCGGAATGCAGGACACACGCCGGCCAATCGGTTCATTTATTTTTCTTGGAACTACCGGCGTGGGTAAAACCGAGCTTGCCAAAGCCCTGGCCGATTTCCTCTTTAACAACGAGCAGGCACTTACCCGTATCGACATGAGCGAATATCAGGAACGGCATAGTGTTTCGCGCCTTGTGGGAGCGCCTCCGGGATATGTTGGCTACGAAGAAGGCGGACAACTTACCGAAGCCGTTCGCCGAAAACCGTACAGCGTTATTCTGCTCGATGAAATTGAAAAAGCGCATCCCGATGTATTCAACATTCTGCTGCAGGTGCTTGATGATGGGCGCCTCACCGACAGCAAAGGCCGTTTGGTGAATTTCAAAAACACCATTGTAATTATGACCTCAAACATCGGTGCTTCAATCATTCAGGAAAACTTTGAAGAAATGAATGAGCTGAACAGCGATGAAATTATGGCCAAAACCCGCCGCGAAGTCTTTGATTTGCTGCGTAAGAGTTTGCGCCCGGAGTTTTTGAACCGTGTAGATGAGCTGATTATGTTTCAGCCGCTGAGCCGCGAAGATGTGGAGCAAATTGTACGCATTCAGTTTGCACAAATTGCCGAACGGGCAGCCGAAAACAACATTCTCCTGAGCGCATCAAAAGAGGCCATCGAATGGTTAGCCGAATTAGGATATGATCCGCAGTACGGTGCACGTCCGGTAAAACGCCTCATGCAGAAGAAGCTGCTGAATGAGCTTTCGAAGCAAATATTAGCCGGAAAAGTGCAAAATGGTGAGAAAGTAGTGGTTGACGTATTTGAGCGGGAAATCGTATTTCGCGCACCATTGGAAGAAGAAATCTTAACAGCATAATCTATTCAACCTGCGTGTATGTGTAGCCGCAAACGCGCAGGTTGTTTTTATTTATTAACAGTTGCCGAAACGGCATTTCAGGCCTTAATTTTGATGTGTTAGTTATAGCCGGAGTAATTGAATAGCGTTCTGTCCTTCTGCCAAATTCATAAAAGCTGTTAAAGGCATACCAAAAGGGCATAGTTTGTGTTATAGTACTATATAGTTTGTGATCCCGGCACAATTCATTGATTTATTCACTTTATTCATTTTTATATGAAACGTTCAAAAACAACCAAAGAGCTCCCGGAAGCCGGAGAGCGCATTAAACTCAAAGTTGATTCACGCACTGTTATTGTGGTTCGCTCACATTCCGCTATGGAAATGTGGATGAAACGCTACCCCGGTGCCCAGATTGTGGAATAAGGAACATCTTTTAGACTTTTCCTTCCTCTGCTAAATACATCCCTGCCTCTTGTCATTTCTCCCCCGCATTTTCTGCGGGGGCTCGAAATGACAAGGGGATTTTTTTTGTAATCGAAATGACAAGGGCTTTTTTACTTTCTAGCTTGCTTTTGTCATCTCTCTCCCCCGCAGAAAATGCGGGGGAGAGAGGACATGGGCTTTTTTACTTTCTAGCTTGCTTTTGTCATCTCGAGCGGAGCCGAGAGAGGACAAGAGCTTTTGCTGAACCGCCGAAAGACTTGCTCAATAATCGGCGGCAACTGTTACTTTTACAGCATGGCCAGACCCGATCATCTTATCTTTCTGCATATCCAGAAAACGGCTGGGAGTACATTGCACGATATTATCAGGAGATATTATAAAAAAGGAGAAGTAAAAACGTTCTATAATCCTCCGATGGCCTTGAAGTTTTGTGAACTTCCTGTCGAAGAACGTAACAAAATAAAAGTGCTGAAAGGCCATCAACCTTATGGAATGCACGAATGTTTTAGCTCCGGATTGTCTGAATATATTTCTATTTTACGTGAACCGGTTGACCGGGTAATCTCACATTACTATCATCTGAAATCAGATAAGGAACATCCGTTTAATGAGGAAATTAACAGAGAGCAATACACGATTAAACAAGTTCTGGAAAGCGGAAAAATTCTGAACATGAACAACTGCATGGTTCGTTTGCTTTCCGGCAATTACAACTGTGCTTATAATGAATGTACCGATGAAATGCTGAACCAAGCCATTACCCATTTGGACTCAATGTCGCTTGTTGGTTTGCACAATCAATTTGATATTTTTTTACTGCAGGCCGCTGAACGTTATGGCTGGAAAAATCCCTATTACCGCAAGCGGCGGGTTTCAACAACCAGAATTGGGGTGCATGAAATTGATGCTGATACACGCGCTTTAATTGAACATTACAATAAACTCGACATTGAGCTTTTCCGCATAATGAAGCCTAAAATAGAGACGGCTCAGGAAGCACTTCCTGATGTGTTTTACAAACGGCTCGAAAAATTTAGGCGACAAAATGTTTGGGCAGGTAAGTTGCCCGATGTGTGTTTCAAGCTACTTTCATAGTCGAGAATATGATCGAAGAAACATACAACCGCACTGTGCTTCGCGCCGATGGTCTTGTGCCTCCGCTTTCGCGGTGGTATTTTGCTACGGCGCAGCAACGTATGCTGCCTTCGTTCTTTGTAATTGGCGTGCAGAAAGGCGGGACTACTGCACTCACACAATACCTGACGCAGCATCCGAATGTAATACAGCCCCAGCGCAAAGACATTTACTTCTTCAACAATGCCGAAAACTTTGCACACGGTGCAGAATGGTATCAGGCGCATTTTGCTCACCGGCTCTACAAACGCTGGTATGAATTAAGTCATACGGTGCGCGATACAATTACTTTCGACGGTACGCCGAACTACTTTGCCGCGCCCGGAGCTGCTGAACGCCTGCACCGTTTTTTTCCCGATACAAAGTTGATTCTTCTGCTGCGGCATCCTGCCGAAAGAGCCTGGAGTAATTACCGCATGAACAAACGCCACGGTTTCGAACCGCTGAGCTTTGAAGACGCGCTGGCTGCCGAAACCGAACGCATTGCCGCCGAAGATGCATTTGCAGCGAAAAACAATACGCACTCGTTTGTGCGACAGCGTTTGGCCTACCGCACAAACGGTATTTATGCAGGATTTCTGCAAGAATGGCTGAAGTATTTCGACCGCAGCCAGTTGCTTATTACAACTACCGAAGAAATGCAACAAAATACAGCCTCGGTTTACAATGCGGTGACCGATTTCGTTGGACTTCCGAGGTTTTCGGGAGTTAATTTTGCCCGGTTTAACGAGGGTGGCGAAAAAGAAAAAATGGCATCAGCAACCCGCGAAGAACTGAATGCTTTTTTTGCACCGCACAACCGCACCCTCGAAGAAATGCTGGGGCGGCCGCTGAACTGGAACGATTAAAAATTTCCGTGCTGCAACTGAGCTTAGTATCTTCAAGCCCTGAAACTATGCTCAGCCGGATATTTCCAGAACAATCTGCTTCCGAAAACACGCGGTTTACCGTGCCTGTTTTTCTCGCTGTACTGATGCAGCTGATTTTACTGTGCGGAATAATTTGGTTCTGGGAATTAGAAAAACAAAGTGGCTTGCAACTCTTGTTGCCTTGGGTAATTGCCGGCTTTACAGTCAATGCATTTCTTCCGCTGCGTTTCCGCGATGCTTTTTTTGTAGTGCTAACCGTTTCGGCCTTGCTGTATCTGGCCGGTCCGGTTTCGGGAGGTTTGGCCGCCTGCGCTGTGCTTGCATTCATTGGCATTGCGCATTTGCCGCTGCCGTGGTTGGTGAGAGTTGTGCTGCTCATACTCTCGGGCGGTGTTTTGTGCCTGCTGCATCTTCAGTTTGTTTATGCACCGCGCTTAACACTTGCTGCCGGAATTGCGGGTTTGTTTGTGATGTTCAGACTCATCTTGTATATGTATGAACTGAAACACGAACAAAAACCGGCTGGCTTCTGGCAACGGCTTTCCTACTTTTTCATGCTTCCGAATTTGTGTTTTCCGCTCTTCCCTATCATCGACTGGAAAACTTGGCTGCGCTGCAAATATTCCGTTCCGCAGCAGGAAATATGGCGCAGCGGAATCCGCAAACTGCTCAGAGGTTGCGTGCATCTTATTGTTTACCGGTTCATTTATACGCAGCTTGTCCCCTCGCCTGCAACCCTTACCGGTCCTGCTGATCTGGCTTTGTACATTGCCACTGCTTACCTGCTTGTGCTGCGAATGAGCGGTATTTTTTATATCGGTATTGGCATACTGCATTTGTTTGGTTACAATCTCCCGCCAATATTCAATAACTTCTTTCTGATTCCTTCATTCGGCGAAATATGGCGACGGATAAATATTTACTGGAAAGATTTTGTAACCAAGATTATCTACTATCCGCTTTGGTTCAGACTGCGGAAAGTTAAAGGCGTAAATGCCATTTTGATAACCGGACTTATTACTTTCTTTTTTACCTGGCAACTGCATTCGTGGCAGTGGTTTTGGGTATTGGGGCGTTTCCCGTTTTCGGCAATGGATGCGGTTTACTGGTTAACCTTGGGAAGCGTAATAACTGTTAGCTTAATGATCGCTGAAAAACGCGGCGTAAAGACTGTTGCAGAAAAAGGCCAGACAATTATCGGCTCTCTGAAAACCGTGTTGAGTATTGCCGGAATCTTTTTGTTTATGAGTTTGCTCTGGTCGTTTTGGAACAGCAAAAGTATTGGCGGCTGGTTTTATCTTTTGCATCACGCAGCAACAGGAAGCGGCCGCGATTATAGTTTAATTGCAGCAGTTGCAGCCGGAATTATTGCAGCCGGTACAGTTATACATTATTACTGCATCCGCTATAAAATCGACAATAACCGGCCGATGAGTTTTAAGGCTACTCTGCTTGCTGTTTCAGGAGCCGGAGCATTTCTGCTGTTGCCGATTTGGAAACCGGTGCAGGATATTTTACCAAAACCGATTGCCGAACTTTACCGGCAACTCAGTAAACAGCAGCTCAGTCAGTACGACCGCGAAAACAACGAACAGGGTTATTACGAAAAGCTGCTCGAAGATCCCTCGCGCAGCAATCCGTTTGAACGCCGTTTGTACATAAAAGGCAAACCCGGCAGCGAGTTGATTACAGTTCCGGATGCAGGAATATTGCAGCGGCGATTGAAACCCAACGGCAAAGCAACAATCGAAAATTACACCATCAGCATCAACCGCTGGGGAATGCGCGACCGCGACTATGCTTTGGAAAAAGCTCCGGGAACCTACCGTATCGCCTTGCTGGGCGGTTCTTACGAAATGGGTTCAGGCATAAACGACGGCGAAACGTATGAGCAATTGATTGAAGAACTCCTCAACAAACAATTACCGCAAGGCAGTGAAATCAAGCGCATAGAAATTTTGAATTTCGCAGTGCCGGGCTATCATGCTTTGCAGCAAGTCTGGCTTTGCGAGCATGAAGTGTTTAAGTTCAAACCTGATATGATTTTGTATGCTGCACATTCTGAAGATCCCCGGCGACTGAATGGATTTTTTGCATCACTCATCAGCAACGGTGTGCCGCTGGAATACGAATTTTTGAAAGGCATAAAAGCCCGCAGCGGAGCCGCACAAGGTCAAAGCCGCGATGAAATCCGCAACCGTCTGCAACCACATACCGATCAAATCCTGAGCTGGAGCTGCAAACAAATTGTACAGCAGGCGCAGCAGCAGAATGCACGCGCAGTGTGGTTTTACCTCCCGGCCACCGCCGACAGTGTAAATACCGCAGAGCGCAGCAGCATGCAAAAACAAGCTGCTGATGCAGGCTTTGAAACAATAGTGCTCAAAAATCCTTACGGGAATGCACCGCGCACGATGCTGCAAATTGGCAACGGAGATACACACCCGAATGCAGCAGGACACAAACGTATTGCAGATGCTTTATATCCTGAAATTTCAGCCTTACTGATAAAAAAATAAATACTAGCAATCAAACATCAAATGATTATCCGCTAAGCCATTTTATCTGATATACCCGGAATGCAGTTTGTACGCAATGCCGTAAAAGAAAACATCTTATCCGATCCGGCACTTATTCCCGACAGCGAATATATCGACTACCTGACAACGCGCGGCAAAGGCTGGGTTGCGGTAATTGATGAGCAGATTTGTGGTTTCGCCATTGCTGATCTGAAAACAAACAGTATTTGGGCACTGTTTATTGATCCGGCATTTGAAGCAAAGGGAATTGGCAAGAAACTGCATACTGAAATGATGAACTGGTATTTTTCACAAACCCAGACACCTGTCTGGCTAAGTACCGGTGCGCAAACACGGGCTTCCGAATTTTACAAAAAGCAAGGTTGGAGTTTTACCGGAATTACCGCAAGCGGAGAAGAAAAATTTGAAATGAGTTTTGAAAAATGGACACACCAAAACCCTGTTTAAAAAATTGATAAACAGCACTATAGCCTTAAACATTACCTTTCTTTGAGTTTTTGTAGTATATTTGCACCATCTATTTTTTGACACGAGCACTTAAACTATGAATCCCGATCCTCTCCCTGCTTCGGCTGATAACTTTCAGCTTTTATTGCAGGTCGTTCATTCTTCAGAAATTTCCACACCTCAGGTTTTTCTTATTATCCTACTCATTCTGCTCAACGCATTTTTTGTTGCAGCCGAATTTGCCATTGTAAAAGTCCGCTCTTCACAGGTTGATCTTAAAGTCAATCAAGGCAGTTCCCGTGCGCGCATTACACGTAATATTCTCGACAACATGGATGCTTATCTTTCGGCATCACAGTTGGGTATTACGGTTGCCAGTCTTGTTTTGGGTTGGGTTGGTGAGCCTGTTTTTACAGCTGTAATGCTGAAGTTACTTGATGTTCTGCACATTCATCTGGATTTCACAATTGTTCAGAAAATAGCTATTGTTGCCGGCATTGCACTCATCACCATTTTGCACATGGTACTTGGTGAGCAGGTGCCCAAAACTTTTGGTATTCGCCATCCGCTTGAGACTTCTTTGCTCCTTTCGTATCCGCTGCGCGTATTCTATGTTGTTTTCCGTCCGTTTATCTGGTTAATTAACGGCATTACCCGCATTATGCTTCGCCTGTTCGGACTGCGTGCATCAGGCGAGCATGATGATGTGCATTCTGAAGAAGAATTGCGTATGCTGCTCACCGAAAGTGAAGAAGGCGGAGCCATCAAGCAATCGGAACACGAATTGATTCAGAATGTTTTTGAGTTTGATGATCGTGTTGTGCGGAGTATTCTTTTACCGAGCTCGCAAATGGCCGGTATTGATCTTGATTCTACGCCGCAGGAAATTCTCGTTCAGGTTATCGAAGACGGCTATTCACGCCTTCCGGTTTATCACGATTCTCTCGATAATATTTCCGGAATTCTTTACACCAAAGACCTTCTCAAGCTCGTTAAAAACGGAACTTTAACACGAGAAGCGATTGAAGGTGTAATCCGCCCCGCACACTTCATTCCGCAAACCAAACAAATCAATTCGCTGCTGCGCGAATTTCAAACACTTCATATTCAGATAGCCATTGTAACCAACGAATTTGGCGGCATTGCCGGCATGGTTACCATGGAAGATATTATTGAAGAATTGGTTGGCGAAATTCAGGACGAATACGATGAAGAAAAGCCGCCGGTAGAAAAGAAATCCGACACCGAATTTATCGTTACTGCAATGGCAACCTTGTCTGATGTAAACGAAGTACTCCCCGTTGCTCTACCCGAAAGTCCGCACTACGAAAGTGTTTCAGGACTGCTCAACTACATTTTTGGCCGTATTCCGGCAGTAAATGAGGTAAAAGAGTTCGGCGGTTACCAGTTTACAGTGTTGAAGCGTTTCCGCCACAGTGTTGAAAGTGTGAAGATGGTAGTTCTGGATCCCAGTTATTCGCCTGAAGAAACTGACTAGGGGCTTGTCTGTCTTCGACTGCCGCTCAGACAGACAAGTGCTTTCTAAGCTCAACTACCCAAAAGCATTCTGTACTTCTGCATTTGTTTACAAGCTCAACTACCCAAAAGCATTCTGTACTTCTGCTTTTTTACAAGCTCAACTACCCAAAAGCATACTGCGAATAGCTGTTGCTTTTGTTTACAAAACCGAGCAGAGTAAGGAAACGATAATTGAAGAAGTTATCATCAGACTGAGCGAAGCGAAGCCTGACAAACCAGCCCAAGACCAACATTAAACGCTAAAAGAAGGAAGCCCTTGTCAGCCCGAGCACCCGCAGCAAATGCGGGTGAGGGCAGACAAGCAAACCGAAAACTAATCAGCATCATTGCTGCGAATGCGTTCAGCAACTGGTTCGGGTTCGTAGATGAAGAAGAACACAAGACCGGTTACTAGTCCGCCGATAGTTTGTTCAATGGCCTGCCAGATTACATCAAAAAGCATGTACTGAAAATCGGCTGCATAATTAGCGGCTACGCCAATTACTATCGCAATCATATACACCATTAACCCGGTTACGACTCCGGCTATCGGACCGCGAATGAGAGGATTAAGCGAAATTTTGTCGAGAGGGCGTACATGATACAGACGCACCAACAAAAACGATACAAAAAGATAAACGAAAGCTGCTGCTGTTAGAAAAATGCCGCGCGGATAGTGAATACGCTCATAATCATTGAGCACAACACCGTGCCAGAGATAGGAACAGCCAAACATGATTACCGCAGCGGCAATCCACGAAATCATAAAACGTTTACTGTAAACTTGCATTTGTTCAGAGAGGTCAGCAAATATACGGACAGAACACTGTAAGGGTTTCAATTTTCGCTGAACGGGTAAGAGTATCCGATAGTTGGTAAAACTTACGATACAATTTTCACTATTTTCGTAAAAAAATAGATCTATACCCGTGAAAAACCTGTTTCCCCTTCTTTTCATTGTTTTGGCAATGCTTGGCTGCAGACGCGGCAATCCTTCTTGGGAAACCGGAATTGGTGTGCCCGTTGCACATGGTTCTTTTGGTATTGAACAGATCATTGCCGACAGTCTGACTTCAATTGGTTCTAACGGAACGGTTTATGTTGATTATGCATTTGCGTTGAATAATATCGGATTAGATACTTTAATGGAGATTCCGGATACAACGATGCGATATGTATATCCGTTTCTGCTAAGTACCGGCACCTATCCACCCGGCTATTTATTTACTTCACAAAACACCACCACAAGTTATCAGCTTGGTGCAGTTCAACTTATGAATTGCATCTTAAAAAATGGAAAAATGCTGCTAGCGGTTAAAAACGACATTACCCAACCCCTCGACCTTCGCGTTATTCTTCCCTGTGCTACAAAAAACAGTCAAATTTTAGATTCCACATTCATTGTTCCCGCTGCACCTAGTTTCACAATTGCCTCTCGCGATACATTTTCAATCGATCTTAGTAACTATACCATCGATTTGCGTGGCCCGTTATATAATCGTGTTAACACATTAACTATACAGTATTCAATAAAAGTTTCTACCACGGCAACAGCTTCTGCCAACATCACAATGTTTTCTGACAGTGTTGGCCTGAATATGACATTAACAGGCATTGTACCCGAATACGTGCGCGGCTACTTTGGGAATCAAACACTTCGGGCAGGTCCGGATGAAACGGCCACGGGTATTTTCGATCTTATTACCTCCGGAAGTTTCGGCCTCGATTCGCTGAAGATGGAACTCGAACTCGAAAACTATGTGGGTATGGATGCTCGGATGCAGATAAACAGCCTCTGGTCGCGCAATGCACAAACCGGTCAAATGGTAACTATGACTGCACCGGTAATCGGGCAAACTTACAATTTCAATCGTGCCACCTACAGCTATGGTAATCCGCCATCAATTCCTTCCCGCTTTACAATACAGCTTGATAATAGCAACTCGAATCTGCGTGCAATGATTGAGAATCAGCCCGATTTTATGGGTTATGATATCAGCGTAGAAACCAATCCGCTTGGCAACGTATCGGGCAGCAATGACTTCTATTACAACAACTGGGGTCTAAATGCTAAAATGCACGTTCTGATGCCGCTTTCGTTTCATGCATCACAGCTTACCCTGCTTGATACACTTGATGTTGATTTAACAGCGGTTGAAGATCCGCAAGCTGTGGGTGATGCCGCGCTTACTGTTTACGCACAAAATGGATTTCCGTTTGAAGCGCAGATACAGCTTTATCTGCTTGATGCCGCCGGAAACATTACCGATATGATTGTAGCATCGCCCGGCATAATTGCACAGGCTCCGCTGCTGAACAACGGATCTTATTTTACATCATCAGGTACAACGCCGTCGGTCTTAAACATTCCACTAACTGCAGCACAAAGTCAGCGTTTGCTGGGCAGCAGCAAAGTTCTTACGCGCATTGTTTTTGATACCAACAGCGCTCCAGATTATGTTCGCATTCGCAACACTGATCGTTTTGATGTTCGGATAACTGCTGATTTTAACTATACGTTTGGCAACTGAGTTTTATGAAAAAAAGTGCTTTAATTTTTTCGATCCGAAACTCAGTTTTGTTGCTTTTACTTGCAATACAAGTAAAAGCACAGGATCCGATGTATTCATCGGGAATGCCGAGGCTTGGCTTTGAGCGCGATTACATGACGGTGTTTGCCGGTTACTCTGCCGGCTCTACAATGATTAATAATGCTTTCCTGAATAAATTTTATCAGGGCGGATTTATTGATGCTGCCATGAAACAGGATGCAATGAAGCGCGCCAATCCTTACAACCATCTCGGTGTTTACGGCGAAGCTGGTTATGCCTGGCACTGGCGCACCGGCTGGGGAAAAAAGCGAAATGATACAATCATAGAAATTGCATTATACATTCCGAACAGAACACCGCGACGCTATCAGCAACATAATGTAACCTACCGCGAACGCTTTCTGCTCAACTCCAGTTTTGATACAGATGTGTTCAGACTTGCGTTTGAAGGCAACCGCCCATTTTTTGGTGATACAGCTCAATTAGCCAAAACAAAATTCACCAACCTGCGCTGGCAGGAATTACACTATGGTATTGATTTTTACAATAATAAATGGCCGGTAAGTTTTGGTGTTGGTGTATCGGTGCTGAATGGTCAGCAGTTTTCGCAGTTAGCTGTAAAATCAGGCAGCATTTACACCGATCAAACGCTTGGCTTTATTGATGTTGCAGCCGATGCAAAATGGCAGCGCAGCGATACCGCACAAACCGGCTGGGGAACGACAAACGGACTTGGTGCAAGCCTCTCGCTGAAATTTGGTTATCAGTTTCAGGATGTGTTTAAGCTGGAAACTGAAGTGCGCGATATTGGTGCAATCGGCTGGAATAAAAATACCATGACCTACTCACGTGATACGTTGATTCATTTTACCGGCATCGACATTTCCAATGCAGTGCTTGATCCCGAATCGGTGGATGGTTTTCCGGAAGCTGATTCGCTTACCGGTATTGCACAAAAAGGCACAGCAGTAACCTGGCTTCCGGTTTCTTACATGATGCGTATTTCATCGGTCATGCAAAACCACACAGGTTTTCAGTACGGCTGGACACTCCAAGGCTGGGGCGGAACTTCAACAGCGCCGCAAAACACATTTTGGGCCAGCTATCGATTGCGCTGGTTCCTTCGTGCTCAGGCCGGTGTTTCAATTGGCGGTTTTTCGCGCGTTCAGCTTCCTGCTGAATTAGCATTGCGGTTCAAGCATATTCACCTGCAGGCCGGTACGCCGAACATTGCTGCATGGATTTTGCCCAAACAAACTACCGGACAAGGACTTTGGATTTCACTAGGCTATCAATTCGGAAAACCATAATTGTGATGAGATACTTATTTTTTCTTTTAGTATTTGTAACGGCACAGTGTCTCTATGCGCAATCGTCGGATAGATTTCAGCGCAACTATGGCGGTGCGGGCTACGAGTATGGTTATGGAATTGTGCAAACGCATGATGACGGCTATGTAATGGCAGGCACAACCAGCAGCAACGGAACTACAGATGGCTGGATTATCAAAACAGACAGCATCGGTATGCTGATCTGGTCGAAAGTAATTGATTTTTCGCAGATTGATGTGCTGCGCAGTATTGTACTATTGCCCGATTCTGGTTTTGCTTTGGCTGGATTTACCAACTCCACGCCCGGTGGTGATTATCAGGCACTAATTATTCGAACCGACAAAAACGGCGATACACTCTGGACACGTAAAACCGGTACTTCCGACTGGGATTTCTTCTACAGCATTACATCCACCTGGGATGGCGGTTTTCTCTGTGCAGGCGGCACATATGGCGCGGGCAATGGCGATGAAGATATCTACCTTGTGCGTTACAATGCAAACGGTGATACACTCTGGACAAAAACCATGGGTGGCGCACGCATGTATGAGGCACGTTCGATTGTAGAAACAAGCGACTCACTCTTTGCTATGGTTGCGAATACCGAAAGTATGGGCGATACACTTGGCGACGGTTGGCTGCTTCGGCTCGATGAAAACGGTGATACAATATGGACGAGGCTGAACGGATATCCCAACTCGCCCGATTTTCTTTATGATGTATGCGATTTTGCACTGCTCAATCGGATTATGATTTGTGGTGAATATTCAAACAGCGATCCCGAAGAGTTTATGCATTCTTTAGGATATTCGGGAAATTCGCTTTTTACTGTTATTGCCATTCCCACTTCAGGCATTCAGCGTTTTAACGCCATAGCGGTAAATCGTTATTCCTCTTATTTCGGAACCATCGGTTTTACCTCTACAATGGGAAATGGCAATGGCGATGTACGCTTTTATTCGGATATCCCGAATGCCGGATTTACTACATTCGGACTTGGAGTACCGGTACAAAACTGGGGGGTGGATGAAGCTTTCGACATTGTAGGCACGCGCGACAAAGGCTTTGCAGCTTGCGGCTTTATGACTCCGTTTGGACCGCTCCTTCCGGATCTTTACCTGATTAAAATTGATTCAACTGGCTTTTCCACACAGGTGCTGGGTATTTTTGATTCACAAACACCGGTTTCGCAAATGAATGCTTTTGCATATCCCAATCCAGCAAATCAAAATACTTCAATTCGAATTAATTCGGAAGTAATAATAACCGAGCAACCACAGCTATTGCTTTTTGATGCAGCCGGTCGCAATGTAACTAGTGGAGTACACATACGATATAGTGAAACCGGGTTACGTAACATGAACGTGGAACTCGATATTTCGCTCCTTGAAACCGGGGTATATTATTATTCGATAATCACCTCCAATTCAGCCACTTTATCAGGGCGGTTAGTGATTACTAATTAACGTTTGGTTTACTCACCAGTATGATAAACCGTAATTCCGGCTATCGGAGTTTCGGTTACTGTGCCCAGTGCAATGCCTTGTTCTTCGGCCACACGGCGCAGGAGATTGCTGTAATAAAATCCAACCGAACCGGTAACATGCAGCGGAAGTTGCAGTGCATTTTCGTAGCGAAGAATATGATGTTTGAAAAAAGCGCGGAAACTGCTAACCACAATTTCGATGCACTGCTGATGTTCGATATTTTGATAAACGAACTTGCTGAAGCCCGCCAAAAACCTGTTTGGCAACGGTTGCCGGTAAACCTGATTGAGAATATCTGCAACCGTTAACGGAAAGCGTTTCAGGAATCGTTCGCGCAAACCGGCTTCCATTTCATCATACATAAACAACCGAACAAGCGCCATACCAATATGCGCACCGCTGCCTTCGTCGCCCAGCATATAACCAAGCGCGGGGCGGTTATCCAAAATGCTTTCGCCGTTGTACAAACATGAATTGGAGCCTGTGCCCAAAATAGCCGCCATTCCTGCATTGCGCTGACACAAAGCCCGTGCAGCGCCAAGCATATCGCTGTTTACATTTACTTCGGCATTCGGAAAAAGCTGAAGCAATGCGTTTTTCACTACTACAGCTTTTTCTTCGCCACCGCATCCGGCTCCGTAAAAATGTATTGCCTGCGGAACTTCATCCCCGATTTCAGCAAGCACATATTTTCGCATGCTGTCAGAAATCCGCTCGGCATCCATGTGATACGGATTGTAGCCTTCGGTCTGAAACTGGCGCAGTACAATGCTTCCGGAGGCTAAACGCCAATCGGTTTTGGTGGATCCGCTGTCGGCTATTAGTTGTACCAAGTGTGGGGGGGGAATGTTGAGTGATGAATGATGAATGAATAGTGTAAAGTGTAAAGTGTCTTTCCGGGCTT
This sequence comes from Bacteroidota bacterium, assembly GCA_046335555.1. GTDB lineage: Bacteria > Bacteroidota > Bacteroidia > Palsa-965 > Palsa-965. Next base: position 5,830 of record JBKDHA010000060.1, on the reverse strand, counting down.
CGCCCGGAAGTGTAGAGCGAAAAGGTAATGTGTTTTTCTTCGCTGCGCTCAGTGTTATGCTATTTCCTTCGCTGCGCTCAGGGTTATGTTGTTTCCTTCGCTGCGCTCAGGGTTTGTTTATTCCTTCGCTTTGCTCAGGTCGATGTTTTGTTTTCTTCGCTTCGCTCAGTTTTGTTTATTCCTTCGCTTCGCTCAGGAATGTAAGCCAAAACTGCGTTTATTTTGCTGCTTCGGCTTCGCGGAAGAGGTGTTTGTCGGCGATAAAAGTGCCGAAAGGTAGCAGTGATGCTAAAAAGCCGAGGAACATTTTTTTGAAGCCCCAGCGTTTGGAGATGCTTACCTGCAACAGCATAAAGCAGTACAGCACAAATAGCACACCATGTGCAAGACCTACAACGTAATTGGGTTTTGGCATGGCATATCCGTATTTCAGCCACATGGTGATGCCTAATGCCAGAAAGGAGCAGCCTTCGAGGAAAGCTACAATTCGCAAGCGGCCGAGGTCGGTTTTAAGCAATTGAATGATTTGCATGGTTCAAAAATACTACTATGTTTTTGAGATTGTATGTTCAAAAACAAGGTTCTGGCTCGCGGCGCGATGCATCGCGCCGCCACAAGGTATGTTAGCTTACGGCGCGATGTATCGCGCCGCCACAGGTGATTGTAGCTACTGAAGCGATTAATCGCTTCAGTAATGGTGATTGTAGCTATTAGCACTTTACACTTCCGGGCGAAGCCCGGAAGACACTCTCCACTCTTCACTTTTTTAGATTACTGCCTCTTCTCCCGCCTGCTGCCGCCAGAGGGATGCATATAAGCCATCTTTCATCAGAAGCTGATGATGTGTGCCGGTTTCTACTACCTGGCCTTTGTCGAGGACATAGATTCGGTCGGCGTGCATGATCGTGGAAAGACGATGTGCGACCAGCACGCTGATTTGTTTTTGCTCGGCAGAAACATGGCGGATGGTTTCGCTGATTTCTTCTTCGGTAATAGAATCGAGTGCTGATGTAGCTTCATCAAAAACCAGAATCGAGGGATTCCTAAGCAGGGCGCGGGCAATGGCTATTCGCTGCCGCTCGCCGCCCGAAACTTTTATTCCGCCCTCACCTATTACAGTATCAAGACCGTTGCTGCTGCGGGCGAGAATGGGTGCGCAGGCTGCTTTGTTGAGCACATCAAATAATTCCTCATCGCTGGCATCGGGTTTTACAAACAACAGGTTTTCGCGGAGTGTGCCCGAAAACAATTGTGTATCCTGCGAAACCAATCCTATTTGCCGGCGCAAATCTTCGGGCGCAAGCTCATCATAACTTACATCATTGTAGGTAATCTGCCCTTCGGCCGGACGATACAAGCCCGTTACTAATTTGATGAGCGTAGTTTTACCACTTCCCGATGGGCCGACAAATGCAATCGTCTCTCCTCTTCCGGCTTCAAAACTTACATTATTTACAGCAGCACGGCCGGCGGTTTTATGCGTAAACTGAACATTGCGGAAAACAATGGAACCAATTGTGCCCACGTTTTTCGGATTCAACGGTCGCGGTTCTTTTTCGGATTGAAGCAATGCGTTAAAATTCTCGAACGATACTTCGGTCTCCCGCCAGATATTGATAAAAGAACCTATTTCCTGCAGCGGACCGAAAATGTAAAACGAATACAGGAAGAGCGCAAAGAAATCGCCGGGCAGAATATCACCTTTCCAAACTAACCAAAGCATTACACCGGCAAGCGTTGTGCGCACAAGGTTAATAATGGTTCCCTGAATAAAACTAAGCGTGCGTATCTTCTTCACCTTCTCCAATTCGAGGCGAAGAATCCGGCCGGTGATGCCGTTTAACCGGCGTACTTCCTGACTGGTTAGTCCGAGACCTTTTATAAGTTCTATGTTTCGGAGCGATTCGGTAGTTGAGCCGGAAAGTGCTGTTGTTTCTTTTACAATTGTTTTCTGTATGGTTTTGATTTTGCGGCTCAGCACCAAACTCACACCGGCAATAATTGGCAATGCTCCGAGATAAAGGGGAACAATAACCGGACTTTGCTGCCACGCATATACAGACACGAACACCACTCCAACAAGCGTTGCAAAAATGATCCCGATAAACGACTGCACGAATTTCTCTGTATCGGTGCGCACTTTTTGCAGGATGCCTAATGTTTCACCGCTGCGCCGGTCTTCAAAATCCTGATACGGCAATTCCATGGTTTGCTTGATTCCATCGGTATAAATGGCCGCTCCGATTTTTTGCACAATTACATTGATCAGGTAATCCTGAATGTTTTTTGCAATGCGTGAAATCATGGCAACAGCAACTACTCCAAGCAAAATCCAAATGATATTGCTGATGAATTCGCTGTCGGAAATTGCCGGACGGTTATTGATGAAATCGTTGATGATGATGCCGTAGAGATGCGGATCAAGAAACGAAAAACAAATGCTGATGGCCGAAAGTACAAGAGCAATTGTGGTAAACAGCCAATGCTGTTTGAAATAGGAATACAGTGTTTTCATGAATGCTGATCAATGTAAATAGCTTAGCCTTCGAGCTGTGAGGCTGCATGATTAAGTTCGGCCACCAATTTGTTGCTTTCTGCTTCTCCCAGAATGGCCGAAAATTGTTCGTGAAAATTCTTGCGGCAATCGCTCAGTTGTATGTACAATTGTTTACCACGGGGCGTAGGATACACATTGGTAAGCTTGCCGTCACCGGTACGAAGCAATAGCTTTTTTTGCTCCAGCTTCTCCATTAACCGCGAAATTGTAGAAGGCGCAAGCTGCAACTGCTTACTGAGCACACCCGGCTGAACGCCCGGATCATCAAGCACTGCAAGCAGCAAATACCCTAAACTTGGCGATAAACCCGAAGGTTTCCAGCACATTTCGGCCAGCCGGGTTACTTTGCGCGATAAGGCTGTAACTGAGAAGTATGCACAGTGGCAATACTTAGATTCGCATTGTTTCACGGGTGCAAAGATACATTCATTTGTACATACAACTATAAATAGATGTAAATACATTGACTTTTATCAGAATAATGAATCTGTGTGATAAATTGTGTGATGATTGATGAAGTCAAGATCAAACTAAGTAGGTGAAAATCAAGGCAAGAGCATTGAACGAGAAAAAAATCACCTGAAATGTTTGCAATTTAATACAAACACCTATATTTGCGCCTCTGTTAATCGGTTCTGTAGCTCAACTGGATAGAGCATCGCACTACGGATGCGAAGGTTTGGGGTTCGAATCCCTACAGGACCACGATCACTCACAGCACCGCCTCGGTTTTCCGAGGCGTTTTTTGTTTATAGCCCTTCGGCGAAAGCTTGTTTTTAGTCGAAGGGCGATAAACAAAAAAAGGCGGCGATAGCCGACTGTGCTGTAATTGCAGGACGGGCACCAACGGGATCGCGAAGCAACCCTACTTTCAAACATTCACCCCAAACAGGTAACCAACTAAGGCAGAAAGTACCATTGCAATTGTTCCCCAAATTGTAATTCGGAAGATAGCCTTTCCAATACTTGAACCACCTGTTTTTGCTGCAGTAATTCCCAAAACAATTAAAAAGACAATACTGGAGCCGTATAACCAGTACTCCATGCCTTTAACGGGTGCAAAAAGTATTACCAATAACGGCAATAAACCGCCAACTGTAAATGATGCGCCGGAGGCAACCGCTGCCTGAATAGGTTTGGCCTGACTTATTTCGTTGATCCCTAATTCATCTCTGATGTGCGTTCCTAAAGCATCTTTTTCGGTCAGCTCAATAGCTACCTGCATAGCTGTTTCTTTTTTCAGCCCTCGTTTCTCATAGATTTGCGCCAAAATAGCCAGTTCTTCTTTTGGCATTTCTGCAAGCTCCTTAATTTCTCTTTCAATGTCGGCCTTTTCGGTATCTGTTTGCGAACTTACCGAAACATATTCGCCGGCAGCCATAGATAAAGCTCCGGCTACAAGCCCTGCCACGGTTGCTAAAACAATAGGCTCTCTTGTTGAACTGGCAGCCGCAACGCCAATAGCAAGACTTGAAATTGAAATAATTCCATCATTTGCACCTAACACAGCAGCTCTCAACCAATTACTTCGGTGTATGTAATGGTTGTCTAAATAGTTGTCTATTGTTATCATTGCTGTGGTGGTGTTGGTTTTGTGAAGTTATGTAAATCGCTTGGCTGTTACAATAAGTTAGCGATTTCTAACCACAAAATTGTCAGTCAACTCAGCACTTGGATGAAAGCTGAAAGTTTGTAAGTCAGCCTACTTAGCCCAAACCCGTTTTATAAGCTGTTACCTATTTCATTTATGTCAATACTTCTAGTTTCAGCTGCTGTTATAATCGTCAGTTTGTTTTTGGTCAAAAATATACTGTCATAATAGGGATAAATGCCGTTTTTTTCGTTTATCGAAAGTTTCAAAGCCTTTGATTTTCTTGTCAATATGTTTTCTGCTTTAAATACAACCTTGTTAATGTCGGTAAACACGCTGTCTATGTAAACAATGTTACTATTAATACTGTCTGTTTCTTCAATATCCTTGTCTATGTAGATTAATTCATTGGTTCTTTTTGTCGGAATGAAAATATGTCTGGATTCTGCCTGCGACCACCAAGTCATCATACAAGCATATTCATTATTTGCCCATTTGATTTCACTGGGAGTTTTAGTAGGGATTTTCAGTTTTGTTAAATCATATTCTCTTTTTTGATTTCCAATTGTCAGGAGTATAAAAAAGTTAAAGTTGTCATTCTTAACATCTATAGTCACGCTGTCTGATTTGTAAACAGTGAAAGAATTAACTTCAATCGCTGTTGGGGGCGTTTCATTCACTGTTAACGTGTCAACATTAATGGTCTTATTTACTGTGTTATTGTTCTCGCAACCGAAAGTCAAAAATAGTATTGTCGATATGTAGAGGAGTTGTCTCATTATAGTGATTTATAACTGGTCGGAGGCTTTGCGATGATGAGATATTAGGAAAAAAACAGCCCAATATTTACATAACATCTAATAGAATTATAATGCCTCACTATTGCTAATACGATATTTGCTTTTATTGATACTTATTTAATATTTCAATAAATTTATTATTACTTAGGTAGTCTTTCCAGTCATCATCCGCTTCAACAAAATCCACAGTTATTTCCTTTCTTGATAAACTCAAATCTAGAAAATGTAAAGCTTCTTCAGTATATCCTTTAACCGCATATAAACAAGCTAGATTATAACAATCACCTCCAAGTTCTACGGCCTTGCGGTATTTCTCGAACGATTGCTGATACAAGTCCTCCGCTTCCTTTCCTGATTTGGTCTTAGCCAGATCCCCTAAACTATTTCCCCAGTTGTAATAGGCTTCGTGCTTGTCCGATTTTATTTCTATGGCTTTGTAGAATTTCTCGAACGACTGCATATACAAGTCCTCCGCTTCCTTAACTTCTTTGGTCTTTGCTAGATTCCTTAAACTATTCCCCCAGTTGAAATAGGCTTCGTGGTAATCCGGTTTTATTTCTATTGCTATGTGGAATTTCTCGAACGACTGCAGATACAAGTTCTCAGCTTCCTTACCTTCTTTGGTATTTGCTAAATTACCTAAACTATTCCCCCAGTTGTAATAGGTTTTGTATTTGTCCGGTTTTATTTCTATGGCTTTTTGAAATTTCTCGAACGACTGTAAATACAAGTCCTCCGCTTCCTTACTTTCTTTTGTCAGTGCCAGATTCCCTAAACTATTCCCCCAGTTGTTATAGGCTTCGTGGTAGTCCGGTTTTATTTCTATGGCTTTTTGAAATTTATCGAACGATTGCAAGTACAAGTCCTCCGCTTCTTTACCTT
>JBKDHA010000059.1:0-3667 GCA_046335555.1 Bacteroidota bacterium | reverse complement strand
CATGGTAGTCTTTCTTCGATTGAATTTACTGGTGAAAGTTGATCTGTGGGGTTGGTTGGATGATCCCTTCTTCAGACCGCCCGAAAAGGCTGATTCGGCTCAGGTAAGGTTATTCTGAAAATTTATTTTGGACAGCTGTGACAGCACAAAGTCCCGGCACAACTACTCTAAACTTACCAAACCTGAAAGAAAAACCACAATTCGTGATTTTATACGTGAATCAGAGCAAGGCATGGCTATTCCCCCCCCCCGATCATAATCCGAAATGGAAATTGAAGAGTGGTATTCCCGTACTGTAGCCGTTTTAATTCGGGAAATATTTAGAATTAAGAAATTTATAAATTCTGCTCACCCCAAAATCTTCCGCACCGTCAACCAAATAATCCGAACATCCTTCATCACCCCCTTCTCCGCAATATACTTCGCATTCAACTTCAACTTAGCCGGCATCACTTCCTCAATATACGTCCGCTCCGGATCGGCGGCTTTGGCCAGTAATTCGTTTTCATCAGCATATTCGATAGACGCATAATCGGTAATGCCGGGGCGCACGTCTAACACGCGCAGTTGTTCGGGTGTGTAGAGGCTTACATACTTCCGCACTTCGGGGCGGGGGCCTACAAGGCTCATGTCGCCGGTGAGCACGTTGAGGAGCTGCGGGAGTTCATCGAGTTTGTATTTGCGGAGGTAGTAGCCGGCGCGTGTAATGCGCGGATCGCGGCCGCCAACGGTGAGCAGGCCGCGCTTGTCGGCATCGGGGTGCATGGTGCGGAATTTCCAGAGTTTGAAATCTTTGCCGCCGCGACCTACCCGCACCTGCCGGTAAAAAATTCCGCCGCGACTATCAAACAAAACCCAGAGCGCAAGCAGCAGCAACACCGGCAGCAGAATGAGCAGGCCGATAAACGAAGCCACAACATCAAACAGCCGCTTAGCCATGCATTCCAGTTTCGGCAGCTACGGCGTTGGCAACGGCGCGCACAACGGTGTCCACTTGTTCATCGGTTAAATCGTAGTAAACGGGCAGCGAAATTTCGCGCGCATAATTATCGTAGGTAACCGGATAGTTGGCAATGTTGTAGCCCAGCTTTTTGTAGAACGTCATCATAGGCACAGGCACATAATGCACATTCACCGAAACATCAGCATCGAAAATGCGCTGAATAATTGCATCGCGCTGCACTTCGGTAATGCCTTTGATACGCAGCATAAACAGGTGATACGATGAAACCGTTCCGCCGCGTTCAAACACCGGAAGTTCGCTCCACGCATATTTGCTGAACGCCGCCACATACCGGTCGAAAATTTGACGGCGGCGCACCAATGTATCAGCATTGTACCGTTCCAATTCTACAAGGCCAATAGCGGCATGCAAATCGGTCATGTTGCACTTCCAGCCGGCTTCAACGATATCATAACGCCAGTTACCTTTCTGCGTTTTGGCTAAGGCATCTTTGTTTTGGCCGTGCAGCGTGTACATGCAAAGCCAGGTATATAGTGCGGCATTATCAAACGGCGCCGGGAGATTGAGGTTGACAGAACCACCTTCGGCGGTGGTTAAATTCTTTACGGCATGAAATGAAAAGCAGCTTACATCGCAAAGTCGTCCGGCCGGAATGCCGTTTACCACAGCACCAATCGAGTGTGCAGCATCGCCAAGAATGAGTATGCGGCCAAGTGTTTGCTGCTGCTCGGTTGCGGCGACAAATTCGGCTTTACGTTCTTCAGCAAGCTGTGTGAGTGCGGCGTAATTAGCAGGAAATCCGCCAATATCAACCGGCATAATGACTTTGGTGCGCGGCGTAATAGCTTTGGCAACTTCGGCAACATCAATGCAAAAATCATCGGCATTCACATCTACAAAAACCGGAACAGCACCGCAGTGAATCACAACGTTTGCAGTAGCTGCGTAGGTGTATGCCGGGAGAATAACTTCATCGCCCTCGCGCACGCCATACCAGCGCAGCATAACTTCGAGTCCGGCGGTGGCTGAGTTGAGACAAAGCGTAGCCGGTGCGCCGGTAAATTCGGAAAGCTTTTTTTCAAATGCTTTGGTGCGCGGCCCTGTAGTAATCCAGCCCGACTGAAGCGCAGCGGTTACTTCGTCGATAATGCGCTGATCGATGCGCGGAGGAGAGAAAGGAATCATGGCTAAATTTCGAGCGGAGGCGCTTTCAGTGGTGTAAGACAACTCCGGTTTGCTGAAAGCAAAAGTAACGAATAAAAAAAGCCGAAGTACAGAGTACCTGCCTGCACTTCAAGCATCGACTCGGGCAGGCAGTTAAACAAAAACAGCAAGCCAAACAGCACAGCAAACCCATAGCGGTTGCGCAATCCCCAAACCACAGGTCCCGCCACAATAAGTAGAAAAGCGGCAAGTCCTGCCCAGCCCGTGGCTATTGTAGTTTGAAAAAACTGGCTGTGAGCGTTTAAGTGTTTATCGGCAGCGCCGGTCATGCCGCGTATGGTGTATTCTTGCTGCAATGCCTGCTGCACATCGCCCGCACCCACGCCAAGCGGATTGCTGGCAATAATGGTGGCATCGGCATTCCAGATCAGCAGGCGCACTCGGTTGCTTTCGGTTTCGGTTGGATCAATGGGTGTTGTTGAACTTAGTGCAGAAGTAAGATTGGTAATGCGTTCACGAAAGCCCGGAAACAGCTGCATGGCTGTAAAAAATCCGCCCGCCAGCAGCATTAATGAAAGAATGCCAACTACCCAGCGTTTGAAGCGGATAATGGCATAAACAACATATCCCGCAACAATCAGCGCCAGCGAAAGCAAACCGAGCTTGGAGGCGAGAAACAGCATAATAACTACAAAGAAAATACAGAGCGCAGCCGCAACAATTTTCCACGGTTTAGCCGGAATGTTTTGCAGCAGAATGCCGTGAAACAAAAGCATAATTCCGAGGCAATAATACATTGCGAGATAACTCGGATGCACCATGCGTTCAGTAAACGCCTGATAAAAAAATGCGTTGCGATCTTCGTTTATCCAGATATAACCGGCGCGGCCAAGCATGAATACACCTGCGGCTAACAATCCGGCCAGAAAAGCAAGAAATAGCCTTCGCGTTTCGCGTGCATCAAACTTTTCGCTAACAAGCACAAGCGGATAGATAAACATGCCGAGTTTCACCTGCAAACTCATATTGCCCGCTGCTTTGTCGCCCGTCCAGAGCATAGAAAGCGCGTAGAGTCCGTAAAACAACGCCATAGCCCAAAACCAACCGGAACTGCGGATGGCGTAGAATTTTTTCTTCCACTGGAAATCAACCAGCCAGCTTAAGGCCAGAAAACCCGCCAGTGGTCCCTGAAAAAATCCGAAAGGCATGAATACCGCTGCCAGTAAAAGCAGCGTGAATTGAAAATGCCGAAGTGCGCGATGCCAGGTGTGCATAAAGAGATACAGCGAAAGTACGTAATTGCTGCGCAATTAGCTGACGGTTGAAAACTGTTTTGGTTGCCCGGACAAGTATCGACGAAAAACATTCCGGTTAAAATTTAAGAAGTGAACCTATAGTTCATCAAAAAATCGTTCGGCTCCTGCTTTCCGTTCCAATCTGCTGAAAACAAAACTATCTGTTTATTAATCACCAGAAATCTAAAAACGTTCTGAAGGCTTTTATTTCGTTTTGTTTTCAGCAAATTTCCACTGCAATCAG
>JBKDHA010000058.1:0-26934 GCA_046335555.1 Bacteroidota bacterium | reverse complement strand
CCGAAAACACTTTGACCGAAAAAGTGAATACTTTTACTCATAGTAGTTAGGTTGTTGCAAACTCAAACTACTAAAAAAAAGAGTCCAATCTCTTATAGAGAAAGGACTCTTCTTTAAAATTTATCTCGGACAGTAGTGATTATGAATATGATTTTATTCTACAATTCCACACCACTTACAAATATACACAAATCAATAAAATAGTTATCTTATTTATTTAATATAACCAACCATTTGATAATTATCACCTTGTAGAATTAGATACATATTATACGCACACTACACAAAATGAATACCAAGTACATAACTATCCCAAATACGCAGTTCTGAATTTATACAACGATCCCCCAGTCCCACATCAAAAACCAACAAACACACATTCTAGCCAGCCAATTACAGCTTACAACAACACATCTCAAAAATAAAAACTCCCCCCAAACCCCACCGAATTCAAAAACACTTTCTGAGCTCCAGTATTTACAGGCATTAAACTCATTCTAAGCAGCGTAAGAATTCGCATCCGTACTTCCCAAGCTTCGAGATCAAGTCCGGCTCCAAGCTGTACCTGCGGATTAACCCGATAATAACCATTATCAGTTAATCTTGAACTGCTTCTTGTTTTACCATCAGAATACAATTGGCGCGTAACCCGGCGTTCGTGAATAAGGATGTTTGTGGATACTCCCGCAGTTATAAACGGCGCCAGTTTTGTTTTTAATAAATACAAATCAAGCCGCATCGGTATGTCAATATATCGGCTGTTGAAAATCTGGTATCCCGAAACAGGTTCAGGGCCAAAGGTTGTAGTTGGATTCGTATTGAAATAAAAAGTACTTGGCGACTGCGATCGTTTTACACTGTATTGAATGCCCGAGGTAAACGATACATACGGATTTGCCTGATAGATTAATTCGCCGCCTGCGGTAAATGCGAGCATCGCTCTTCCCGAAAAACTTCGGGAAGTATTTCCGCCGAAGGTATTTTCCTCTATATAACGGAATGAAATATCAGGTGAAGCAAAAAGCCCGAACGATAATTTTTTCGTGCGAATTTCATTCTGGGCAAAACTATTCAGCAGTAACAATGCTGCCGATATTACAGTAAGGATATATTTTAAGATCATGAAGGAATAATTTGGGTGATATTTTAATAAACCAATCACACGGTGCTTGTAGCGACACGATGCATCGTGTCGCTACAGGCATCGTGTCGCTACAGGCATCCCCATCTAAAATCGTTCAAAAAAAAAATAGGCTGCAACTATTTTGCAGCCTATTTTAAATCATTTGCTATTCAGATTCAGGCGTGTGCCTTCTTGGCGCTGGTCTTAATGCCTACAGCAGCTTTCACAAACCCAACAAACACCGGATGCGGATTTTCGACCGTGCTTTTGTACTCGGGGTGAAACTGTACACCCACAAAAAACGGATGCGCTTTGATCTCAACTATTTCAACCAATCCGCCTTCGGGATTGATACCGGTTGCAGTCATTCCGGCGCGTTCGAAATCGCCGAGATACTCGTTGTTAAATTCGTAGCGGTGGCGGTGGCGTTCGCTGATGGTGCGTTTGCCGTACATTTCAAAAGCTTTTGAGTCTTCCGAAATTTCGCAGGGATAAGCGCCGAGACGCATAGTACCGCCTTTGTGGGTAACTTTCTTCTGCGCTTCAAGCAAATCAATTACCGGATACGGAGTTGAAGCATCCATTTCAGAAGAATGCGCTCCTTTGAGGCCAAGTACATTGCGCGCAAATTCAATAACCGCGCATTGCATGCCCAAACAAATACCGAAGAACGGAATGCCTTTTTCGCGGGCATAGCGGATCGCGGTGATTTTACCTTCGATGCCGCGGTGTCCGAAACCGGGCGCAACCAGAATGCCGCTCAAACCGCCCAGCACCACGTCAACATTATCGTCGTTGATGCTTTCAGAATGAATCCATTCCAAATGTACGCGGCACGAATTAGCAACGCCTGCATGAATAAATCCTTCAGCAATTGATTTATAAGAGTCTTTAAGCTCAATGTATTTTCCGACAAGGCCAATACGCACCTCGGTAACCGGGTGATAGAGCTTGTGGAGAAATGCTTTCCAGTTGGTAAGCTCCGGTTCCTGCTGTGCCGAAAGTCCGAGCTTGTTGAGTACAACAACATCAAGCTGTTCTTCTTCCATCAGCAGCGGCACTTCATAAATGCTTTTCGCATCGCGGGCTTCAATTACGGCACCAACTTCTACGTTGCAGAACAGGGCCATTTTGCGTTTCAGCTCGGCGCTCAGTTCGTGCTCGGTGCGGCAAACAAGCACATCGGCAAGTACGCCGTATTCCTGAAGCAGTTTAACCGAGTGCTGTGTAGGTTTGGTTTTCAGCTCGCCGGAGGCAGAGAGGTAAGGCACAAGTGTAAGGTGAATCACCAGTACATCTTTCGGCATTTCCCATTTCAGCTGGCGAATGGCTTCAACAAACGGAAGCGACTCGATATCGCCAACCGTTCCGCCAATTTCGGTAATGATAACCTGATATTGACCGGTATTGCCAAGCTGACGAATACGGTGCTTAATTTCGTCGGTAATATGCGGAATAACCTGAACGGTTTTGCCGAGATAATCGCCCCGGCGTTCTTTCTCAATAACGGTTTTGTAGATACGACCTGTGGTAACGTTATTGGCCTGTGAGGTAGGAACGTTCAGAAAACGCTCATAGTGACCCAGATCAAGATCGGTTTCGGCACCGTCGTCGGTAACGTAACACTCGCCATGCTCATACGGATTGAGCGTGCCGGGATCAACGTTGATGTACGGATCGAGTTTTTGGATCGTTACTGTGTAGCCGCGAGACTGCAGCAACTTGGCCAGAGAGGCCGATATGATTCCTTTACCGAGAGAAGAGGAAACACCCCCGGTAACGAATATGTACTTTGGAGCCGACACCATGTGGATAAAGCGTTCGTTAACGGGATTCAAAGTTACGCAAATCCCCCTTAACCGTGTTGATAGCTATCAGAGAAAATGCAAAAGTATTTTTGCAAAAACGCTGAAAGCGCCGCCAATACTGCGATGCAGCTTGGCGGCGCTTTCATATATTTATTTTAGCAAACAGGTCAGAACGTAAAGTTTACTGAAATGCTTGGCATAATCGGCAACTGATTTACTCGTTTAAAGGTAATGCGGTCGATGTAAAACACGTTTTCGCGACTGTATGTGTTTGTAACGCCTGCCGCAAGTTCCATTACAGAGTTTTTGAGCTTTTCAAACTCAATAGTGCGTTTAACGGTGATGTCAAGGCGGTGATAAGTGGGCAGCGGACGTGAATTGATGCTGCCGTAAATTGTACCTAACTGACCGTTAGATTGTGTGTAATCGGTGGTAACGTTGCCGATAGAAATGTTTTCGAAGAAACCTTGTGTGGGTGTAAACGGAAAGCCTGAACCGAAATTCCAGCGGGTATCAAGTTCCCAGTTACCGTCTTTGCCGAAACGCCATGCAGCAAGCAAGTTAACGTTGTGGCGGCGGTCGAAGTGCGGACGATACTCCATAATTCCATCCCAGCGATTCACAAAACCATACGAATAAGCAGTCCAGAGATAAATGTTTTTGTATTCGTATTTCAGCAGGAAGTCAACACCGTAAGCTTTACCGGTTTCAACAATAAAATCTTTTTTGAGAACATCCGGCTCATCAACAAACTGCGGTTCATCCTCATAAATTTTATTGCGGTTGAGGTTGGTGAGCTGTGTGAAATCTTTCAGATAACCCTCAACATTAACGGTGAGTTTACCGTTGGTAGTTTTCTTGAGCGGTTCCCATTCAAAACCAAAAATGAAGTGATTGGCTTTTTGGAGATTGTGTGTGATTTCTTTGATTTCGCCATTGGGCAGTGTGAGTTCCTGCGGCAAATTATCGGAACCGGAAAGGAATCCGTAGAACAAGCTAACCACATCGCGGTCAGAAACCGCACTGATCAAGTTCTGCGAATAAATTCCTGTTGCTCCTTTGATACGGAAACGCTCAGATACATTGTATTTGAATGCAAAACGCGGTTCGGGCGATGTGCTGCCAAGTGTGGCATAGTACATAACGCGGAATCCGGGTTCGAGAACAAGCCGTGCATTTTTAGAAATCCATTTGTACTTCACATAAGCCGCAAATTCGGATGTGCTCTGATCTTGCTCAATTAAACGGTCAACAGCATTCCGGAAATTGAACCTCGTTTGGAAACCAAGTACTTCAATACCGTAGTTAACAACGTTTTTGCGCTGGAAGTAAGTAAAGTTGAAACCCAGGTTAAATCCGTCGATAGCGCTGTTGCGGGCTGCAAAAGCGTCTTCTTTCATGGTAATATCATACTTCGAATAAGCGAAATTACCTTTAATGAGTGTGGCCGAGTTGCCGGGAATAACCTGAAAGTTACTTCCAAATCCGAGCGATTTCCAGCGCAAATCGGCAGCTCCGCGGAAGCGCGCTACTGTATCATTGAATGAAAACGCAAACAGATTAAGTTTGCTGCCGTTTACCGCATTGAAAGATACTTTGCCGTAATAATCGCTGAAGTTGAACGGCAAACCGGCCGAATCAATATACGAATACAGCAGGCGCGAGCTTTGACGCAGGAATGAGTTTTTAGCAGAAACCACATACGAAACTGAACCGCGTTTTCCGGTGGTATCAAGTTTCAGGATAGGTCCTTCGAGAAGCAGTTTTGCGCCAAACGGGCTGATGGTTACTTTGCCACCGTGGCGGAGCTTGTTACCGTCGCGTGTCGTAATATCCATAACCGAAGAAACACGGCCACCAAAATCAGCATTGAAACCGCCGGTGTAAACATCCATGTTTTTGATAATATCGGTATCAAAAACAGAGAACAAACCGATAGAGTGGAATGGGTTGTAGATAATCATCCCATCGAGCAGCACTTTATTCTGAATCGGAGCACCACCGCGAATGTAAAGCTGTCCGCCCTGGTCGCCGGTGCTGATAACGCCCGGAAGCACCTGAACCGATTGCGCCACATCAGCCACACCACCAATTGACGGAACCATGTTAATGGTTTTTGAATCAAGTGTTTGTGTAGATACTTTGGGCGATTCTTTTTGTTCCTGCTGTTCAGCAGTAATTACAACCTCTTTCAGCACTTTTGGTGTGAGGAAGATGTTTTGGGTAACAATTTCGTTGCCTTTAACAGTAATCGGCATCTCGAAAATCTCGTAGCTTGATTCCTGAGCAACAAGGGTATAGCTACCCGGCGGAATTTTGGTAAGCGAATAAAAACCGTTAACGTCGGTTTGAACACCAAGCGCCGAGTTTTTAATATAAACATAGCCAAACAGCACGGCCTCACCGGTGTTTTTGTTATAAACAGAGCCGCGAATGGTAGCTGTAGCCTGAGCAAACAGACCAAAAGCGGCAAAGAGGCCGGCCAGTGTAAAAAGTAATTGTTTACGCATTAGGATGTGCATAGTTGTTGGGAACGGGCAAAAGTAAGGGTTTCGCCGTACGATTTGACACCAGTTTAAAGAATGGCCGGGGCAATCCGTTATCCGGTTAAAAACGCGGGTTAAGCGGTAAGCATCAACGAGTGCTTTGCGACAGCTCTAAAATCCGGTCGAACTCCACTGGTGTAACCGGCATAACAGAAAGTCGGGGAATACGCACCAGCGGAAGTTGCTGAAGCAATGGATCGGCTTTTATTACCGAAAGCGGAACAGCGTTTTTCAGTGCTTTTACCGGCGCAAGGTCAACAACAACCCAATTGGTATCATCGGTTGTCGGATCCTGATAAGCTGTTTTTACCACTTTGGCAATGCCAACCACCTCCATGCCCTCATTGCTGTGGTAAAAAAGTACCTGATCGCCTTTGGACATTGCACGTAAATTGTTACGTGCTGCATAGTTGCGAACACCATCCCAAAATGTTTTCTTATCGGCTACAAGCTGCTGCCAGGGGTATTTTACAGGCTCCGATTTTACTAACCAGTAGTTCATAGAGTGTGATGTGTGATGTATATCATTGAAAATAATATCAGTTGCAAAGTAAAAAAAGATATTTTTGTTGTACAGGATTTCCCCAAATTCATTTTACGAACTAATGAGAATAGAAGCGACCCGACATACTCCTTTGCTCGAATGGGATATTACCGGAGACAAGGTATTTATTCGTGTTGATGGGGTGAGTATTCCAGAAAATGCCTATTTGTTTTTCAGACCGTTTGAGGAGTTTATCAATAGTATTGATACTGAGAAAGTGGAAAATGCAGAAGTTATTCTTCGGCTTGAATACATGAACTCCCTTTCGTCAAAAGCTTTTCTCGATTATGTTCGGCAATTGCATACCTCAAAGCAGTTGAATATGAATGTAATTTGGGAGTATTACGACGATGATGAAGAAATGCGTAAGTACGGAGACACATTTTCTGAAATTGTCCGCATTCCGTTTCAGTTTCGTGAAATTTCTGCTGAGGAGCGCGACCGCAAGGAATAAGCAGACTTCAGTGCAGGATTTTCCAGATCAATTCTTTGAGCAGCGCACCTTCATCGGCGCTGGCATTATCAACTCCTTTTGAACGCAAATCGTATTCGCGCAGGTAACCGAAAATTTGTTTGAGTTTTCCGGTTGGATAATTACGTGCTGCGGTGAGATAATCTTTCACAAAAAACGGATGCACGCCCAATGCTGATGCAGCGGCTTTCTCTGATTTATCTTGCAAAAAGTGCAGCACAAGTACTTTGGCAAAGTAGCCGTATAGCGCAGCAATAGTAACCGGAATTGGGTGATCTTTGGTGTTGGCCGCAAAGTAGTTGATGATGCGGTTTGCCCGCAACACGTCCTTTTTAGCTAAAGCATCGTTCAGCTCAAACGTATTGTAGTCTTTGCTGATACCGATGTTTTGCTGAATATGCTCGGGCGTAATTTCTGTGCCGGGCTTGAGATTTATCATGAGCTTATCCAGCTCGTTGGTAATCTTGCTTAAATCAGTGCCTAGATATTCCGTTAGCATTTGCGAGGCTTTGGGAGCCGCATTGTAGTTATGCTCTTTCAGATAGCCGTTAATCCAGTCAGGCACTTTATACTCACGCAGCGGTGCCGATTCGAAAAGCACTCCGGCTTTTGCCAGCGTTTTTGAAATCGTTTTTCGCTTGTCGAGTGTTTTGTATTTGTAGCAAATTACAAGCAGAGTAGAGTCGAGCGGATTCTCGGCATAACTCTCCAATGCTTCTATATTGCGGATGTTTTGTGCTTCTTTCACAATTACTACTTGCCGCTCGGCCATCATCGGATAGCGTTTGGCTTCGCTGATGATCGTGAGCACATCAACATCGCGGCCATACAGCACACTTTGATTGAACTCTTTTTCTGACTCGTCAAGCACATTCTGCTCAATCCAGTCGCTGATCTGGTCGATGAAATAAGGTTCTTCACCCATTAAAAAGTAAATGGGCTTGTATTGCTTCTTTTTAAGCGATGAAAGGATGTCGCTGTATTCCACAATGCGAAATTAGCACAAGGTTTCGGGCAGCAGCTACAAAATTGTTATTTCTTTTTCACTAATTTCTTTCCGACAGCTTTTGTTGCTTTTTGAACTTTGATGTGCGGATTTGTTCGTTCCGTAAAAGCCATGAATTTTTCTATGTTCATGAATTTGTATGGATGATTTTCAAACAACGTGCCCGCTGCTTTTATGGCTAGCATTCCGCGAGTTGCACCAATTGCAGTTACAACAAAAAAGCGAATCAGTCCCTGCATGGTCGCTTTGCTTACTTCAAACCCATTCCCCTTTTTTACAAAAGTTTCTTTAAAGCCTTCAAATACATCAAAAACCAGCTCTGAAGTATGCGACATTACTTCGGCTTCCGTTTCATCTGATTTATAAACGTAGCGTATTTTCAGCTTTACAATAATAAAGTGCTGTTTGTAGTCGGCATCAATGCGGATGCTGGTTTTTGAAATCAGCAAATCAGGTATGTACCCGTTCTTTTTCAGCTCACTGGCAAGTTCGTGCAGCGAGAAAGCGGTACTGTTTACTGAATGCAGTTTTACTTTTGTGTTCACGCTGTTCTGCTGTATTCGTTTTGTTGATCCGTTTCATTCACTTCATCAGAAAAGTCTAAAATACCTTCGCCATTTTCAGGAATAAGGCTCAGTTCCGATAGTTCTTTTTCGCTTTGAAAAGGTTGCTGGAAATCACTTTGCGGCGCTTGCAAACGTTCTGAATCATCAGAAAGTACTTCATTCAGCGCTTTGAAATTGATTTCCGGTACAAGCCCAATGGCAAGACTCAGTTCTATGAATTTGCTGAGTTTATGGTCGAAGTTTCCGTGAAGAATTTGAGATACATACGACTTACTTACACCAAGTTGTTGGGCAAGATCGTTTTGTGTTTTATTATTGCGTTCAAGGTACAGATGTACTTCATGGAAAAGCTTATTCTGGATAAGTTCTGTCCAGTATGTTTCACTGCTTAGTATTTCCTGCCGGTTCATTGTGATTTGTATTTACAGTGATTAAAAAGCCTCGTTTATTTATCATCAAAAGCAAGTTCAGATGATAAACTGAACTTGCATCACTTATTTGTTTTTCTTTTTCAGCGAGAGCAGATATTCGCGCTTTAAGTTTCTGAATTGCCGTATATCGGCATTCTGCGTTCCTTTTATTCCGCCGCAAATAATTACTCTTCCTAAGTGTTCAAGATGAAATAAATACACGCGCAAATCGGGTGTCTTAATTTCGTATTCTTTGACATTGTCTTTAGGCGGAGTAATGTCTTTAAACTTGTTTTGCGGCAGTGTTTGCAGTTGAGCCAGACTGTCGATTCGGCTATAAACGGTAATCAGTTGTTTCTTGAAATTTGGGTTCTTCTTAGCCAGCCCGTCAGCAAAGATATCCCACGGGCCTAGTTCGCATTCGTATTTTTTGATGGCTTCTTCCTTGCTCACTTTGCAAATGCCGTCAAACGGGCATTTCTTGCAAATGTGCAAAGCAAAAAAGTGTAGCCGCCCCGCAACCGTTTCCATCCTTCTCAACACAAATGTACTCATTTTCCCTTCAAAAGTTTACTTCTAACTTAACTTTTCTCATAATTATCACAATTATACGATCTCAAATAAGCCTTACTCGTTTTTAAGTATTTAAATTAGATTGAATAATATAAAAAGACAACAGCCGAATCTTTTCAAAAGATTCGGCTGTTGTTTGTAAGAGGTAAACTTAGCAGGTAGTTAAAACTGCAGATGCTTTACCGTTAACCCATTATTGATAAGCTCGCGCAAGGCATCAATACCAATGCGGAGGTGACGATCAACAAATTCATTAGTCACCTTTTTATCACTCTCCTCGGTTTTTACACCTTCCGGAATCATAGGCTGGTCAGAAACAAGAAGTAGTGCGCCAACCGGAATTTCGTTGTGAAAACCAACCGTAAAAATGGTTGCCGTTTCCATATCAATAGCCATAGCACGAGTGGTGCGCAGGTATTCTTTAAATTTCTCGTCGTGCTCCCAAACGCGGCGGTTGGTGGTGTAAACAGTGCCTGTCCAGTAATCCTGCTGATGATTTCGGATAGTAGTTGAAATAGCTTTCTGCAAACTGAAAGCGGGCAGGGCAGGTACTTCGGGCGGGAAATAATCGTTGCTCGTACCTTCGCCGCGGATGGCTGCAATGGGCAGAATCAGATCGCCGATATTGTTTTTCTTTTTCAGTCCGCCGCATTTGCCAAGAAATAATGCGCCTTTGGGCTTGATCGCTTCGAGCAGATCCATTACGGTTGCAGCAGTGGCGCTTCCCATTCCGAAATTAATAATCGAAATGCCTTCTGCTGTGGCATTAAGCATCGGACGGTCTTTGCCTTTTACTTCTACACCGTGCCACTGTGCAAAGGTGTGTACGTAGTTGCTGAAATTGGTGAGCAGAATATATTCGCCCCATTCTTCTAGCGGTGTTCCGGTGTAGCGGGGCAGCCAGTTGGCTACAATGTCTTCTTTACTTTTCATACAGGAGATTTCATTCAAAAGTACCATTTCTGCGGCATTACTGAACTGTAAAAACTTTTGTACTGATAAGTTTCTGTTACTTTTACATTGTGCAGCCTGCCCTCAACTTTACCGCATACCCTTTGCGTACCCGCCTGCAAAACAACCGCACTGAAGTGTTTGACATTGTGCGCAAACGCTGGTTTGTGCTTACGCCCGAAGAATGGGTTCGCCAGCATGTACTGCATTATCTCATCACCGATAAAGCATACCCTGCAACCCTGCTGGCCGTTGAGAAATCAATAACCGTTAACAAACTCAAAAAACGCTGCGATATAGTCGCGTTTGATACACATGCCCGCCCGCTGCTGGTTGTCGAATGTAAAGCTCCTGATGTAGCAATTACCCAAGTTGTTTTTGATCAGATTGCACGCTACAACTTAACCCTCGGCGTGCAGATTTTGCTGGTGACTAACGGACTTCAGCATTTTTGCTGCAGCATGGATCACGAAGCGCAACGTTATGTATTTTTGAAAGAAATACCCCGCTTTCAAACCCCGTAATCAATGTCTGATTCAAAACCTGTCTTCATCAGAACCGAATCTACGTTTCAGCATGGCGTAACTGCATTTATGCTGTTGTTCGTTAACATAGGCTTTTGGGCTTTCTGCATATTTTCTGGCTTTCCATTTTTTTATGTCGTTTTAGGTGTTTTTTTAGTGGCTCTTATGGTCAATCTTTTTTTGTCGAGACAAAAAATAGAAATTGATGTTGCCAACCGAAAAATAATCAGAACACAGTATCCGCTCTTTTTTCCGATACGCATCAAAAAGAGTATTACAGGTTGTAACCGAATTACTATTTACTACACGCGCTCATCAAGTAGCGGAATGGTAAGAGGTGTTAGCGTTAGTGATTTTACTGAGTTCTGCGAAATACAATTCAGAAGAGCCGCAGGAGAACCTATTTGTTTGGTTGAATTTCCCGACCATAAATCGGCTGCTGAACTGGCCGGAAAATTATCACAGTGGTTGAATCTCCCTGTCGAAGATTTATATCAGGAATGGTTGGAACAAACTCGCGAAGCTCGCGAAAGACGACGCAGGGCAGGGTTTCGGTAATCAATTATTCAGATTAACTATTGCAATGGAAGTAATACATTCTGGGCCAACATTCAGATTCGGTGTTATCGGGTTTCTCTTACTTTTCTGTGGACTACTGCTTGGTCTCTTTTTCTCACCGCTGATACTTATTCTTACAGTGCCGGGAGTAAGTTTATTGCTGAGCTGGAAAAAAATACAATTCAATTCGGTAACACAGCAAATCGAAGTAGCTGATTACACCCTTGTTTTTCCTCAAATCAAAAATTGGCCAATGCGTAATATGGTCGATGTTTTTGTTGATTATACTTGGGAGAATGACAATAAGTCTAGTTTCGGGAATGGACAAATTTCATATCAGTTAGGAGAACAAAACAGTACTTTTTCCAGATCATTTGAATTGCAATTTCGCGATCAAAGCGGCAATAAACTTCCAATAACCGATTATACCGATTATCGCGCAGCCCGGAAAGCAGCCGAAAGAGTTGCACTGATTACCGGATTGCCGCTTGTTGATGAATATTTTGAAATCCAATCGCAAGCCGTTCAGCGTCGCAAAGCAAGTGGTCGGCGTTGAAGCTAAATAAAGTTTGTCGCATAGTTCGGAGCCAAATCGTCAGGATATGATGGTATTTGTTGCAACAATGCAGGTTTTGTTTGATATTCAGTTACTTCATTGAATTTACGGCTAAACAGTCTGAGTTTTTTGCACTCGCCAACGTTGTAATTCTAAACCCTTTAGGTATATTCGTAATTACCAATTGCACAAAACAACTCAGCTTTTCGCACTACAATGAAAAACATCCTCTCTCTGGCAACTGCCGGAATTTTGCTGCATACCGCTCTCAGTGCGGCTCCGGCGCAGGGTTCGCAGATGCGTACACAATCTTACACGCCGCTTTCTCAGCTCACTGCTGATGAATACCTTCCGGCAACCATGATTGTAAAAGTGAAGCCGCAATACCGCAGCAATTGCGGGCCGCAGGGCATCACCATTCCCGCCGTGAGCAATTTTATGACCACTATCGGCGCCGATCAGATCGCTAAAATGTTTCCCAATCACAAAGCTCCTGACCGTGCTGTGAATGCCTGGGGACAACCCATGATCGATCTTTCAACCATTTACACCATTCACTACACCGGCGCAATGCCGCTCGAACGTGCCATTGGTAAACTCTTTGCCACCGGCTATTTTGAGTATGTTGAACCCTACTTTATTCCCAAAGCAGAGTTCACACCCAACGATCCGCAGGCTACAAGCTCCTCATCGTACCATATCTATAAAATTGCTGCAGCAAGCGTCAGCGGTACTTCCGGCTGGGATATTTCTACAGGCAGCTCAACTATAGTTGTCGGAATTACCGATACAGGTGTTGAACTCAACCACCCGGATCTTACCAACCAAATTGCCTACAACACCGCCGATCCGATTAACGGAACAGATGATGATAACGATGGCTTTATGGATAATTACCGCGGCTGGGATGTAGGTGTTAATGATAATGACCCATCCTGGCAGGCAAACGCACACGGTGTTCACGTTAGCGGCTGCGCTTCGGCACAGGTAAACAACAGCACCGGAGTTGCCGGTTCAGGATTTAACTGCAAATTTCTTCCGGTTAAAATTTCTGATGCCTCTGGCACACTTGTCGGCTCTTATCAGGGCATTACCTATGCTGCTGATCACGGCTGCAAAGTCATCAACTGCTCTTGGGGCGGAACAGGTGGCGGTGCTTTCGGTCAAAACATTATCGACTACGCAACCAACAACAGAGACGCTGCTGTAGTTTGCGCCGCCGGAAACAACGGTGTCGATCAGGCTTTTTATCCCGCCGCATACGACCGTGTTATGAGTGTAGCTTCTACAACAAGCACCGACGGGAAATCATCATTCTCTAATTTTAATTATACAGTTGATGTTTCTTCGCCCGGCTCATCTATAAACTCAACATGGAGCGGGAACAGCTACACCAATTCAAGCGGAACATCAATGGCATCGCCGGTTGCGGCAGGTGCTTTAGCCATTGTGCGTGCCTACAATCCTACTTACAACGCTACACAGGCTATCCGCCGTTTGATGGAAACATCTGATAATCATTACTCAGTTGCCGGTAATGGTATTTATGCTGATAAACTCGGCTACGGTCGTGTAAATCTCTACAAAGCACTTACCGATCCCGCTGCCCCTTCAGTAATGTTCCTCAACAGAACAGTTACCGATAACAACGATAATGCGTTTGTGGTAAATGATACACTCCGCATCCGCGGCGATTTTACCAACTACCTCGCTCCGGCGGCTAACGTTACTGCTACACTCAGCGTTGTATCAGGCGGCACTTTTGTAACACTTATTGATGCAACAACAACCATCGGAGCGCTGGGCACAATGGCCACCGGAACAAACAACAGCGATCCGTTTCAGGTATCCATTAACCCGAATGCTCCCGCCAACCAGCAAATTGTTTTCCGCGTTACTGTTACCGATGGCTCGTGGTCGCGCAACTTCTTCTTCACCGAAACTGTGAATGTTGATTACATCAATGTAACGGTAAACGATGTGTGGACAACCATCACCAGCCGTGGTTTGATCGGCTACAATCAGGATCAGCAGCAGCAGGGACTTGGTTTTAACTATCAGCAGAACGGTTCTCTGCTTTATGAAGCCGGACTCATGATTGGAATTCCCGGTAAAGTGAGCGATGTAGTTCGCGGCACAGGTTCAACACCCGATACCGACTTTGCTTCGCAGCAGGCCGTTCGTCAGGTTATTCCTACCGTTGCATCCGATTTTGATCTCACCGGTCGTTTCAGTGATGCCCCCTCGGCCACAGGCGCAATTCCGGTTACGGTTAATCATCATGCTTATGCTTGGAGTCAGGCTCCGCATACCAAGTATGTTATTGTAGAATACATCATCAGAAACACAGGAACAGTAACACTCACCAACCTGCACGCCGGTATTTTTGCCGACTGGGATATTGATGCAACAACCTACGGCGATAACAAAGCCGATTATGATGCAGCCAATAAAATGGGCTATGTCTATCATACTGCTGCAAATGGTTTTTACTGCGGTATCAAACTGCTTACAACTACAGCGCCTCCGGTTCACTATGCAATCGACAATGTGAGCGGCGGAAATGGTGGTGTTGATATGTTTAACGGTTACGACAATACCGAAAAATTCACCACACTTTCAACCAACCGTGTACAGGCCGGAAACACAGTATCAACCGGAAACGATGTAATTGATGTAATGAGCAGCGGACCGTTTACCATTGCTCCCGGCGATTCGGTAATTGTAGCTTTTGCACTTATTGCCGGCGACAACCTTGCCGATATTCAGAACAGTGCAGTTAACGCACAAATCAATTACGATAATCAGGTTCCGCTTAACGTAGCTCAAATCAACACCAGCAACAGCGGAGCACAAGTCTTCCCGAATCCGACAAACGGCACCACTGAAATCCGTTATACTCAGCCGCAAAACGGCGCAGTAAATCTTTCTGTACTTGATGCATCAGGCCGCCTGGTGAGCACACTTGCAACCGGCAATCAGGCTGCGGGTAGCTACAATGTGCAGTTTGATGCTGCCAATGTTCCTGCCGGAGTTTACCTCTGCCGCATTGAAACCGCAGCAGGCGTTGAAATTCGTAAGCTGATCGTTTCGCATTAATTGATAACAAATTAAAAACGCCTCTCGCTTTTACAGTGAGGGGCGTTTTGTTTTTCAGTTGGTGATTTTACACCACATTATCCCTTCCCAATCTACCCAATCATCTTCCTTAATTGATTGGAAGGCAAAAAACGAGAACTTAAAAGCGGCTTTCATAATTCCTTTTTTCCAAAGTTCAGGATCTATAGTGATGCTGCCTGATCGACAAACATACTTGCGTTCTCCGTAGGCAATGATGCTAATCAGTTCCACCCGGGGCCTGCAGGTATCTCCCGATATGGTGAAGGAGAGTACACAGTGTGTGGCGGCATCTGTAAGTGTAAAACAGTTGATCGTGTCAGAGGCCGACCGAACGGCATAAATGAAGTTTGTACCGGCAAATTCGCTGCAGTTGCTTTTGCAGCTTAGTGTATGAAAGTAATGAGTAGTATCTAACAGTTGATAATATATGCTTATCGAATCGGGCAGGATTTTCCCTGTACTATCAGTTAGATTTTGAATGCGATCTGTGCAAAGTCCATCGCACACCAATTGGTTAAAATCGTTGCGGAAAACATTTTCCCTATAACTCCATTTGTTAGTAAACGAAAAATCTCCGCTTATCTGATTGCTCCATTCAACAGGAATAGATTTTGAATCATACTGGGCATCTGCTGTATCAGCTGACAACACAATAATTCCGGTAAGCAGGAGGCGACGAAGTAAGTTCATAATTTAAATCTATCAACTAAAAAGCAATTTATGGATCAGTAAGCAATTAAAACAGAGTGCTTTACTGTCGCCGCCCGAAAATCGGTACAAAACGAACCTTTTTGTTAACTTTGTCTTCTTAACATCGCATACGAATGGATCTTAGTAATGTAATTTCAATTGCCGGTTTACCCGGTTTGTACAAAGTGATTGCTCAAGCCAAGAATGGCGTTGTGGTTGAATCGCTTGTTGACAAAAAACGCACAACAGCATTCGCTTCACAGCGTATCAGTGCTTTGAGCGACATCAGCATATACACCACCGGCGATGATATGCCGCTGAAAGATGTATTTGCAAAAGTGTATGCTGCTGAAAACGGCGGCCCCGCGCTGGATACAAAATCGGCTAACGATGCTGCTCTTCACGAGTACACCGCAAAAGTGCTGCCCGAATACGATAAAGATCGCGTACATACTTCTGATCTCAAGAAGCTTTATACATGGTATAATCTTCTTCAGAAAGCAGGTTTGCTTGAAACAAAAGAAGAAGAAAGCAGCGACGAGAAAAAGCTGATTTCTGAAAAAGAAAAAACGCCGGCAATGCCCAAACCTAAAAAGGATGTGGCCAGCAAAAGCATGGCGAAGAGCAACGCCCCAAAGGTGAAAGCTCAGGGAGTACGTAAAACCGGATCAGCCTGATCCGGTTTTTTTCTACACAACAATTGCAATTTTTTGATTGAAGAGAAAATGGAAGTGCTGAATCCTCTGCGCCTGCAGCGCAATTTTTTGCCGCAGCAACTCTCGTTCAGCTCATGGAATGAGATTGAAACCTTCTTCCGCTCACTCGCCGAACGAGAAATCAGTTCAACTGATGAGTTCTTGAAATGGCTTGAAGATGTGAACGAACTCGAATCCGTTTTTTCTGAAGAAATGGCCTGGCGGTATATTCGCTCAAGTATAAATACTGCCGATGCAAGCGCTGAGGAAGCCTACGAGTTTTTTGTTTCCGAAATTGAACCCAATGCTTCGCCCTGGTTCAATCGCTTCAATCAAATTATAGACGCTTCACCTTTCCGCGATCAGCTCGATCCGGCGCTGTATGGTATTTTTCTGCGCAGCGTGCGCAACGATATTGCTATTTACCGCGAAGAAAACATTGCACTGTTTACTGAAATTGATAATCTGAAACAGCAATTCGGAAAAATTGCCGGTGCAATGAGTATCGAGCATGAAGGCAAGGAACTTACACTCCAGCAAGCGGCGCGACTTGTACAAAGTCCCGACCGCAGTTTGCGCGAACACATCTGGCGAAGCATCTGGCATCGCCGCCTGATTGACCGCGAAAAACTGGATGAACTTTTTGATAAGCTTTGTGCATTGCGGCAGCAGGTTGCTGCAAATGCTGGTTTTGTAAACTATCGCGACTATTCGTTTGCCGCGCTCGGCAGGTTCGATTACACACCCTCCGATTGTTTTGCATTTCACGATGCAATTGCCGATGAAGTGGTGCCGTTTCTCGGAAAGCTGAATGAGCACCGCCGGCAAAAACTAGAATTAAATCAGCTTCGTCCCTGGGATCTTGATGTAGATCCCGATGGAAAAGCTCCGCTGCATCCGTTTTCCGGCGGCAGCGATTTGCTCGCGAAAACACTTGAATGTGTAAGTGCCGTTAAGCCTGAGTATGCCGGTTATCTCCGGCAAATGAATGAACTCGGGCATTTCGATCTTGATTCGCGCATTGGCAAAGCGCCCGGCGGTTACAACTATCCGCTTGCCGAATCGGGTGTGCCGTTTATTTTCATGAATGCTTCCGGAACGCAAAACGATGTAACCACAATGGTGCACGAAGCCGGACATGCTATTCATTCGTTCCTGATGAACGATCTTTCGCTCAATGCTTTCCGCAACACACCCTCCGAGGTTGCCGAACTTGCATCCATGAGCATGGAACTTATCTCCATGGAACACTGGCAATCGTTCTACACATCCGAAGAAGATTACCGCCGCGCACGCCTCCGTCAGCTTGAGCACACACTCGAAACTTTGCCGTGGGTAGCTGCGGTTGATGCTTTTCAGCATTGGGTGTACGAACATCCCGCACATTCGGCCGCCGAACGCTCGCAGGCATGGAAAATGATATACAGCCGCTTTGTGCTGCCCGGTGTGAATTGGGACGGACTTGAGCCTGTGTTTGCCAATAACTGGCAAAAGCAACTTCATATTTTCGAAATTCCGTTTTATTATATCGAATACGGAATGGCACAACTTGGTGCGCTGGCTGTTTGGCGCAATTATCGTCTTAATCCGGCCAAAGGATTGGAAGGTTATGAGCAGGCACTCAAACTTGGTTATACACGCTCAATTGGCGAGATTTATGCCGCTGCTAGTATTCGTTTCGATTTCTCGAAAGAATATGTTCGAGAACTGGTAAGCTTTACAGCAAATGAAATAACCGCACTTAGTAAATAAACTAATCGCACATACAATGTTTTCTCATCCTCAACCAGGTTCATTTAATGCTTATCTGCAAAATTATATCGGACTTGTTCCCGGCAACGATCCCATGCAGGTGCTAAAAGAACAGGTGCTCGATTTTAAAGCAATTTTGTCTGAGATTTCTTTTGAGAATGAAGATTACCGTTATGCCGAAGGAAAGTGGAGCGTAAAAGAGCTTGTAGGACATATTATTGATACCGAGCGCATCTTTGCATTTCGTGCGTTAGCCATTGCACGCGGCGAACAGCAAGGCATTCCGGGTTATGATGAAAATCTTTATGCAGCGGAGGGACGCTTTGACAAGCGCACACTTTATGACCTTGCGCACGAATACGGAACTGTGCGTGATGCTACAATTTCGCTTTTCCGATATATGGATCCGGAGGTACTTACACGTCAGGGTACAGCCAACGGAAATCCGTTAACTCCGCTTGCCTGTTTATGGGTTATTGCCGGGCATCAGATTCATCACGAGAATGTGCTGCGTGAGCGCTACGGGAAAGTATTATTTTCCTGAAGCAAGCTGCTATGCAGTTGGGGCTAATTTCATTGCAGGTTTTGTGAGATAAACAAACCGCCATAAAAAGCCTCCGGCACTTACAATCAGTCCGAAAATAAAGCCCAGCCACACACCGGTTGCACCAAGCCCTGCAGTAACACAGAGCAGGTAGCTCGACGGTAACCCAACCACCCAGTAGGCTGCAAAAGCAATGTAGCCGGGCACTAACGTGTCTTTGATGCCGCGCAGTGCGCCTTGTGCAGTTACCTGAATACCATCAAACAACTGAAATGCAGCACCGATGAGCAGCAGTGTTGCCGCGGCACTAATTACATCAGCATTTTGATTAAAAATAGCAGGCAGTTGTTTGTTGAAGAGAATAAAGCACACAGCTGCTGCCAGCATAAAACAAAGTGCAATAAGCACAGCACTCATGCCGGCGCGGCGCACATTACGCATTTCGCCAAGACCGAGGAAGTGCCCGGTTCTTATAGCTGCAGCTGCACCAAGCCCGCTCGAAACTAAGTAGGTCATTGAGGCTAGAAGGAGCGCAGTACGATGCGCAGCAAGTTCTGCCGTTCCCGGAATGAAGAAAGCCGGCATCGCAAATGCACCTACTTCCATAGCAAACATTACGCCGGCCGGAATACCTATTTTTAGTTGGCTGCGCACTAAAGACCATTCCCAGATCTCGGGAAAAATTCGCAAGCGGTATGCCCGATAGCGTAAACTCAAGCGCACATATAAAAACATAGCAACAGCCATTGAGGTTCTGGCAATAAATGTAGCCCAGCATGAACCCATTACACCAAGTTTCGGGAAACCCCAATTGCCGAAAACAAAAATCCAGTTCAGTAAAATATTGAGCAGATTACCGGCAATGGAAATTACCATAGCCGTTCTGGTGTCTGACATGCCTTCTGCAAATTGTTTGAACGTGAAAAACACACTCAGCGGAATCATGGAGAGTATAGTCACATTCAAAAAACGAATGGCAATATCAGTTACTTCTGCAGGTTTATCAGCAAATTCAAGAAGCGGAGAACTAAAACTGAGAACAGTAAACAGAATGAGTGCAATACCCAAATTAAGTACAAGCGAATGCTGTAAATGTTTGCTGATGAATTTGCTGTTGCCTTGTGCAGCGGCTTCGGCTACAATTGGTGTAAGTCCGTAAGAAATACCAATGAGCAGTACCAGCACAAAATGATAAACAGCAAACGATAAACTGATGGCGGCCTGTGCTTCGGTGCGCTCAGGAAGCTGACCTACAAAGTAATTATCCGTAAGGTCAACAAAAATATTACCAACATTACTCAGGCAAACCGGTATGGCCAGCGAGAGTAACGATGAAAAATGTTTTGACCACGGAGTTACTGTTTGCAGCATGGGCGCAAAGGTAAGTGCTTAATTCACTAAATTTGACTTACAGAATCAACGCCGCTGATTATTCATTTGTTTACACTCGTCTGGCCTGAAATAAACTGATTTTCAGTTTCAGGACTATTCTGCGAAAACTTGTCGCAGTGACTTTGTATTACATAAAAATGAAATAATCATGAATCCAATTTATACAAGCAGACTAGTACTGCTGCCATTAACTCCCGATCAACTCCGAAATATTGTTCTTGATCCCGAAACACTTCAGTTTAGTTTGGGTTTAAGCACAAAACCTTTTCGGCTTTCTGCCGATGACTCGTTTATGAAAATGTTTGATGAAGCCGTTTTGTCGTTCATCATCCCGCAAACCGAAATCTATCCTCACGAAGCGCAATGGTTTACGCATTGGCTGATTATTGATCGTGAGCAGAATGAACGTATTGGCGGAATAGGAGCAGGCGGATCACCGGCTGATTCAGGAACAACTCAGATTGGCTATTTCGTTTCGGCATCAGCTGAAAATAATGGAGTTGCCAGTGAAGCGGTTGCTGCTTTTATGGAACATCTGTTTAGAGATCCGCGTCTTACTCAAATCAATGCGTTTACATTACCCGAAGGGAAAGCATCGCAGCGCGTGCTGGAAAAAAATGGCTTCGTATTCGATAGCAGTGTTGACGGAGAAATGAAATGGACGCTTAAACGGGAGTGATGATTCTTTAAGTGCAAGCGAATGCCTGATAAGTATCGGGCATTCGTTTTTAACACAAAACAGCAGTAACGGCAATCGTCAAGCCCTGCATATTATGTAACTTGCAGATACAATAATGAAGTAATGACAAAACGGCTTATTTATCTGTTGATTATAGTTTTTGCAGCCTGTATTACGGTTGAATGGTCGGGTATTCATTCGGCCTGGGCGGGTGAGCATGAACTCGTGAGTAAAGACAAGAAGAAAAAGAAGAAGAAAAAAAAGAAATCGGCGAATGCAAAACCTCAAACAGAAAAAGAGAAAGCAAAAGCCAAGAAGGAAGAGGATCGCAAGCAACGCAAACGCGATAAAAGTGTAGCTAAAGTTCAGAAAGAACGCGAAAAGAAAAATAAAAAGCAGCAGGCTGAAATGGATAAACAAAAGCCTGTTTACAACAAATGCGACAGCACGGATCTTGTGCGTACCTCAAAAGACTCAATGCTTTTGGTGAAATACCTCAAGACCTATCGCTCGCTTGGCGGGGTTTGTTATATCATTCATCTCCAGCAAATGGCACCGATTAAAAAAACCGGCGATGCCAACTACTATGTGAAGATGAAGAAAACATCAGACAAACGTGAAATTGCCAATTGGAAAACGTATTTGTATTGTCCAATAGGTAAACCAAACGGAACAGTTGCCCTGCTTTCTGCTGAAGGTGATACCATTCAGCAATGTTCTTATCAGGATGAAAAGAAACATGGGAGTATGATCTATTTCGGAAAGGGCGGAAAAATTGCATATCAGGAAGAATATATCAATGATATAAAAGCAGCTGATATAGAAAAGGAAGAGTAATAAGTTTGCCTTCTTGCTTTATCTGTATTGTCTATTGTTTAGATGAAATTTAGTCGTTTGTAAATAGCTTATGTTTGATTGTGTTTAGGTGCTTGTATTACAGCGTATTCTATTGATTTTATTGGTATCTGTTAATAAATAGTAATCGCGGCTATTGAATAGATTAATAATATCGTATTCTCTGGTTTATACTTTCTGAAGGTTCAGGGAATACATTTACCGCATTACTAAACTAACATCATCATGAAAAAAATTACACTTGCAGCAGTAGCCGCATTTATGTCAATTGCCGGCAGCGCACAATTAACAGTAGATCAGCAACTCGACAATGCTGTATTTGCTGGTGAAAACATTCAACAGAATGTACAAACAGCCCGCTCAGTAAGCGATAATCTCGCGCTTCAGATTGTAGTGAATGCACCCGATGCGAATCAGTTTTACAACAACATTGTTCCCGCGCTTAACGGAACGCTTGATGAAGCTGATAATGCAATTTACTGGGCAAACGAAGCTCGTATCCAGTCTGGAGATGCTTTCGGGATCGACGGTGTAATAGATATTGCGGTTGAAGTTCAAAATCAGCAGGGCATTGCGCTTGATTTAAGCAATCAAATTAAAACAGCTGTTGAAAATGGAAACAACACCAATGCGCTTAATCTTATTGCATCACTCAATATCGTTCTCAATTTTCAGCAAAGTCTTGCCAACGACCTTATTTCGGTTGTCGAAGAAATTCGTGCTAACTATGTTCCTGGTTATAATGTTTGTATTCGCATTGTAAACAATCAGGGCACAGAAGTTCCGGCCAACGATCTTTTCGGTTATTACGCCTACAATAATTCAACAGGAGAATATCTTTACACCGATAATCAGGAAGGAACCTGCTTTACAGCCCTGCCTGCCGGAACATACACATTTGATGCATTCGACGGATATTTCAGCGGTGCCGTGGAGGTTACTGTAACTCTCTCGCAAAGCATGGTTAACGCACAGGGGATTATTGTGGTTGATTTGGTGTATTGGTCTGAGTAATTAATATACAACTAAATGAAAGGCAGCTTCAAACCGGAGCTGCCTTTTTATATGAGCCTGTTTAAATTTTGTTTTTGAAATTTGTTATGAGTTCATTTTTCCTCAGACAAGACACATTTAGAAGGCGATATTAGGCAAATATCGACAAGAAATGTAACGCAGGATGAGGGAAAATGAGCCATAACAAAATCGAAGGATGAAATTTAAACAGGCTCTAATCAAAGATTTTTATCCATTCGTTTGTAGTAAACCATGCAGGCTGTAATCATACATACAGCCAGAAAAATATCAAGACCAAGAAAGCCTGCTCGCTCCAATAAAATCTGCAGCAGGGCATAAATAATAACCGAATAGGTGAAAATGTGTACACCCCAGCGTTTCCGGTTCCAGATTCCAATGAGCGCAATAAATTGCAGACTGATTACTAGCCCAATCAGCGGAGGATAAAAAATTCCTGCATGTTTCACTTTAGGGGCAAGAACGCCAGCAAAGCCGATCAGCGTCCAGATAAAATGAATTACACCCAAGACCGTGAGTATGCGCGGTCGTTCGCTGAGATAACCGTGCGTATGATTGTATGGTATTTTTGCAGAATCACTCATGCGTTGCTGCGAATGGCCTCTACCGGATCAAGCTGAGATGCCGAGTAGGAGGGAATGAAACCAGAAATAAGTCCGATAAGCACCGAAATACTCAGGCCAAGAACAACATTTGCCAGAGAAAGCGAAAAGTCGAAATCGAGTGCACTGGCGGCAAGGCTTGTAATTCCCCAGACCATCAGCAAACCAATAATTCCACCGAACAGACAAAGCACAATCGACTCAACTAGAAACTGCATCAGAATAAATGAATTTCGTGCGCCGAGTGATTTCTGAATGCCGATCTGACTGGTGCGTTCGCGAACAGAAACAAACATGATATTGGCAATGCCAAAGCCTCCAACAAGAATCGAAAATGCTCCGATAATCCAGCCAACCGTACCAATAATATCAAACACTTGCTGCGTGGGTTCGGCAAGCAGACTTACTTCGTTTAATGCAAAATTATCGTCGGTGCGCGGACTGAGGCGGCGTACAGCGCGCATCACGCCTTCCAGCTCATCAATGAGGTCTTCGGTTTTTACACCGGGGAGTGCTTTTACCAGCAAGTGAGGCTGAAATTCTTCGGCCTTAACATCGGTAAGCGTGCGGGCATAATGTACCGGAATCAAGATTTTAGCATCGAGACTGGTGCCAAACATGCTTTCACCTTGCTGTGCTGCAATGCCAATTACTTCAATATTCCGCCCGTAAAGCTTTATTGTTTTGCCAATCGGATCAATACTTCCGAAAAGCGCATCGGCTACAGCACTGCCAACAACAGCCACAGCGCGTCCGGTTTCCGATTCGAGCTCTGAAAAATAACGACCGCTTTGCAGATCAAATGTAGTCACCTGATCAAACTCATGCGAAGCTGCAGTTACTGTGCAGTTCTCTACAAATGATGTGCCCGCTGATACCGTTTTACGCATATCGGCAACAAAAACAACCGATTCGGCAAGTGTGGTGCGCCGCTTTACTTCCTCCAGTTCTTTCATGTCGGGAAGCGGACGGTTGATATATTTCCACCAGGGATATTCCGGGCCAAATGTCCACGGCCATTTCTCAACATAAACTACATTTTCACCGAGCGACGACATACTGTCGCGCACACGTTTCTCCATCGAGTCAACGGCTGTAAATACAGTGATAATGGCGAAAATCCCGATAGTAACACCCAGCAGCGAAAGCACAGTTCGCAAACGGTTTACCCGTAAGGCATGAAGTGCAAAAAGTATGCTTTCGCGAAAAAGTGCCAGAAAAATCATACTGTAAAGATAAGCTGTTTTCTAACTGCTGCCGTATTGTAAAACAAAGTGCCCGTGCCGGAACTTCCGGCACAGGCACTCAACCAATTATCCAATTTTACTCTTTAACCAGTTTTACGGAATGATTTCCAGCACTGATTACGTACACTCCGGTAGAAATCCCGCTCAGCGATAGCTGAACCTGATTGCGATTATTTACGGCTTCGCTGATTAAGATTCGCCCTGAAAGATCATACACATTAATTGTTTTTATGTCCGAAGAATTGCTGATCGTAATGATTACAAAATCCTGAGCCGGGTTGGGATAAATTCCAATGTGCTGCGGCTGAATCTCAGTAATATCAGTACACACATCAACTTCTACTGTTTGTGTGGCAATGTTTGCACAGCCCAACGAATCTGTATACGTATAGCTGATTATGTGTATACCAGGGCCGGCAGTTGCAGGATTGAATAAATTGCCGCTAACTCCTGATCCGCTCCAGCTGCCGCCTGTGGGAGAACCACCGCTTAATCCTGACGGAGATTGATTGGTGCAGAAACTGTCTTGCGGCAGTGTAAGCGTAACTGCCGGTAGCGGATTCACAGTAACATTGATTACAGAAGAAGTATCCACACAGGTACCGCTGGAAGCTATTACATAGTAGCTTCCGGATTGAGTAGCCTGCAGCGAACTTCCTGTGCTGTTATTGCTCCACACATAACTTGTACCGCCCGAAGCATTGAGAGTAACCGAACCACCCTGACAGAATGTTGTTGACCCGGATGCTGTTGCACTGGCCGTAATCGATGCATTAGTTGTCACGGTTACAATGTTTGACGTAGCGCTGCAACTATTAGCATTAACCACATTTACCGAATAAGAACCGGCAGTGTTTACAGTGATGCTTTGTGTTGTGGCTCCTGTATTCCATAGGTAAGTTGCATTTGGTGCTGCGGTTAGTATTACGCTGTCGCCCGGACAGAAGTTGAGCGGTCCGTTTGCGGTAATAGTAGCCAGCGGTTGATTGGGGCAACTGATGGTTGCAGCCCAGCCGATTGAATTGGAACTTGAGGTTGATGTGAATCGGAAGGTCAGCACATTACCGCTTGATTGCAATGCAGCAGGGAGCGTGGAGCCGGTAAGTGTAGCAATCAGCGGCGATGTTATTGAAGGTCCGTCATACACATATAGAATATCTCCGCCTGAAAGACTAAAGCTGGTAAATGTGAAACGTATTCCGCAACCGCTGTTGGAATAAAAAGACATAGTGCGGTTTTCGTTGTTCCAATAGTTTGCTGATGCTCCGCCAATGTCATAGAAATTACCTCCGCATGTATAACGAATACCACTCATCATGCTGATTTGCGGATTGAGATCGGGTGCAGCAACACAACTGAAAACGGCCTGCCAGCCAACATTGTTTGTTGCGGCATCGCTCTTAAAACGGAATGTAAAACTGCTTGTATTTGATGTAATTGATCCGGGAGAAACAGATCCCGTAAACACGGCATACAGCGGGGCTGAAGTTGATGTTCCATCGTAAATGAACAGCGAATCGCCGGTTGCCATGTTAAAGTGATTGGGATTGAAATCAAACTTCAGGTATTGACCGGTTGAAGATGTAAAAGTCATTACCCGGTTTTCATTATTGGGATAATTACCAATTGCACCTCCATTATCATAAAACACCCCGTTGCAAGCCGTAACTGTTCCGCTGCTCATGTTGTACACCTGCAGAATAGGCCCTGCACAAGTAATTGCAGCATCCCAACCAGTAGATGTAGAACTGGAAGTTGAATAACAGAAAAACGTAAGTGATGTTCCTGTAGAAGTGATAATGCCGGGACTTGCGTCGTACACGCCAATGACCGGATAGGCGGTTGTTGGTCCGTCGTAAACAATAATATAATCGCCGAGCGACATATTCATTGAACCAAAGTTGGCACTGATGCGTTCGCCGTTGTAGGAAGTAAATGTTTGTGTAAGATTAAGGTTGTTGCTGTAATTATTATTAGCACCACCATTATCATAAAACACAGCATTGCACACATAACGCACACCCGCACTCATGTTAAAAATAACTGGCGTTGGAATAGTTGGCACACACTGGAATTGCCCTGCCCAGCCCAAACTGTTACCTGAAGCATTTGACTTGAAGCGGAAAGTTAAACAGGTTCCGCTGCTGGTGAATGTTTCAAAGATTGAACCGTCAACCAGAATAGCCAGCGGTGGCGCCGAAGCAGTAGCTCCGTCATAAATGAAGAGCGTATCACCCAGGTCTAAGTTTGTAGCCTGCAGTGATGGACGGAAACTGAACTGAATATGATCGGTTGTTCCGGAGCAGAATGTTTGGGTAACGTTTTGATTATTGGTATAGTTTGCTGCCGGGCCTCCGTTATCGTAGAATACGCCGCTGCAAGCTGTAACTGTTCCGCTGCTCATGTTGTACACCGGCAAAATTGGCCCCGCACAGGTAATTGCAGCATCCCAACCGGTAGATGTGGAACTGGAAGTTGAATAACAGAAAAACGTAAGT
Organism: Bacteroidota bacterium; assembly: GCA_046335555.1. Lineage (GTDB taxonomy): Bacteria > Bacteroidota > Bacteroidia > Palsa-965 > Palsa-965. Next base: position 191 of record JBKDHA010000058.1, on the reverse strand, counting down.
GATGTTCCTGTAGAAGTGATAATGCCGGGACTTGCGTCGTACACGCCAATGACCGGATAGGCGGTTGTTGGCCCGTCGTAAACAATAATATAATCGCCGAGCGACATATTCATTGAACCAAAGTTGGCACTGATGCGTTCGCCGTTGTAGGAAGTAAATGTTTGTGTAAGATTAAGGTTGTTGCTGTAATT
>JBKDHA010000057.1:0-21617 GCA_046335555.1 Bacteroidota bacterium | reverse complement strand
GAAATATTGGTTTGTGATGCTGGTGTAACAACTATTGCTGTGGGTGATGTGATGTTGAATGTTTGTGTTGCTGTGCAAGAGTTTGCATCAGTAACTGTGCATGTCCATGAACCGGCTGTTAGTCCGGTAACCGAAACAGTTCCGTCGCCGGTTGGGTTGCCGGGTGTCCAGTTGTATGTGTATCCGCCAGCTCCGCCGGTTGGTGTATTAATTGAAGCTGCACCGTTTGAACCGCCAAAGCAAGAAACGTTGGTTTGTGAAGCAGGGGTAACAACAAGTGCAGAAGGAGCTGTAATGTTGAATGTTTGTGTAGCCGTACAGCTGTTTGCATCTGTAACCGTGCAGGTCCATGTTCCTGCAATAAGTCCGGTTACCGAAGCAGTTCCGTCGCCGGTTGGGTTGCCGGGTGTCCAGTTGTAAGTGTATGTAGTTGTTCCTCCACTCACGTTGACAGAAGTTGCACCGTTTGAGCCGCCAAAGCAGGAAATATTCGTTTGCGATAATGCCGAAGCAACCAATGCGCCGGGCTGTGTAATGTTAAAGGTTTGTGTGGCTGTACATGAGTTAGCATCAGTAACTGTGCAGGTCCAGCTTCCTGCTGTAAGACCAGTTACCGAAACTGTACCGTCGCCGGTTGGGTTGCCCGGTGTCCAGTTGTAAGTATATCCGCCGGCACCTCCTGTAGGTGTGTTTATTGATGCAGCACCATTATTTCCGCCAAAACATGAAATATTGGTTTGTGATGCTGGTGTAACAACTATTGCTGTGGGTGATGTGATGTTGAATGTTTGTGTAGCTGTGCAAGAGTTCGCATCAGTAACTGTGCATGTCCATGAACCGGCTGTTAGTCCGGTTACCGAAACAGTTCCGTCGCCGGTTGGATTTCCGGGAGTCCAGTTGTAAGTATATCCGCCTGCACCGCCGGTTGGTGTATTAATTGAAGCAGCACCGTTTGATCCTCCAAAGCAGGAAATGTTTGTTTGTGATGCAGGTGTAACAACAATTGCTGTTGGAGCTGTAATGTTGAATGTTTGTGTTGCTGTACAACTGTTTGCATCCGTAACAGTACATGTCCAGCTTCCTGCTGTAAGTCCGGTTACAGAAACAGTTCCATCACCTGTCGGATTGCCCGGTGTCCAGTTGTAAGTATATCCGCCCGCGCCGCCAGTTGGTGTGTTTATTGATGCCGCACCGTTGTTTCCGCCAAAGCACGAAACATTGATTTGTGAGGCGGGTGTAACTACAAGTGCAGTAGGTGCAGTGATATTAAATGTACGTGTAGCTGTACAACTATTTGCGTCCGTAACAGTACACGTCCATGAACCGGCAGTAAGACCGGTAACCGAAACTGTACCATCGCCGGTTGGGTTGCCCGGAGTCCAGTTGTAGGTGTAACCGCCCGCGCCGCCTGTAGGTGTATTAATTGAAGCAGCGCCGTTATTGCCCCCAAAGCAGGAAACATTGATTTGCGATGCTTGTGTAACCACTAATGCAGTTGGTTGTGTAATATTAAATGTTTGCGTAGCTGTGCAACTGTTTGCATCAGTTACAGTGCAGGTATAAATTTGTGCTGTAAGTCCGGTTACCGAAACTGTCCCGTCGCCGGTAGGGTTTCCGGGAGTCCAGTTGTAAGTATAACCACCAGCGCCGCCTGTGGGTGTATTGATAGAAGCTGCACCATTATTGCCGCCATTACACGAAATATTTGTCAGCGAAGCAGGTGTTACTGAAATAGCAGAAGGTTGAGTGATGTTGAATGTGCGTGTGGTTGTGCATGAGTTTGCATCAGTCACTGTGCATGTCCATGTTCCGGCAATAAGTCCGGTAACCGAAACAGTACCATCGCCGGTAGGATTTCCGGGAGTCCAGTTGTAAGTATATCCGCCGGCACCGCCGGTAGCGGGTACTACCGAAGCCGCACCGTTGTTTCCGCCAAAACACGAAATGTTTGTTTGTGTATTCGCGTTAAGCGTAATGGCTGTGGGCTGTGTGATGTTAAATGTTCTGGTGATTGAGGCTGATGCTGCATCGGTAATTGTACAGGTATAAGAACCTGCACAAAGCGATGAAGCCGTTGCTGCTGTTCCGCCGCTGGGTGCCCAAGAATAAGTATAAGGCGAAACACCGCCGCTGGCTACTACTGTTGCCGAACCATTGCACACACTATTACAGGTAAGGTTAACCTGCGATTGTGTGGCGGTAAGAGGAATTGCAGCATCGTTTATTTTGGCTATGTAGAAATCGCTGCCCCCGTCGTTGCCCACAGGCGAAGCGCCAAAACTAAGACCGGCTCCGGTTGTAATACCCGTTATAAAAAGACTCTGAGAATAGGGCGTTGTTTCAATATAACTTGCAATGCTGCGTGCTTCTTCTGATCCTGTTCCTCCAGCAGATAGTGTCCACGCAGGTACTCCGGCGGCACTGTAGCGGGTTACATAAACATCATTTAAACCGGCATTGGTTGGAATAGATACTGATCCGCTGAATGTGCAGGGCGCACTTGCTGTGTGGCCACTGAGAAAAATTCCGCCTAATCCGTCGGCCGCTAATGACCAACCGCGGTCGTTTCCGGTTCCTCCGGCAATTGATGACCATACAAAGTTATTGGTAGCAACACTGTAGCGTGCAATCACAATATCCTGAGCTCCGAGTGCTGTAAGAGCCGGTGTACCGGGGAATGTAATGTTGCCCGAGCAGTAGCCCGAAACAAACACACCGCCTGAAGTTGGATCATAAACAACTCCCAATAATTCATCAGCAGCACCAGATCCCATTACTAACGCATTGGTGAAAGCTCCCAGCGCTGTATCTGCCTCAGCCAGCATTGCATCATTAAGACCAAAGTTTCCCAGACCAGTAAATGCACCGTAGTTAGCTGTTGATGCACTTGAGTGACCGGTTACTACCAATGCGGCAGGAGCGCCGGGCACATAACAAATGCCCCCGCCATTAGCAATCATATCATTTGTGGTTGTTGAACCACCCGTTAATACTGCCCTTAATACACCACCGGGTGTAAACTTGGCAATAAATAAATCAGATGTGCCGCCCGGAGCCGGAAAAGAAACTGAACCCAATGTAAAAGCTGATGAATAAGCACCCACTACATAAGCACATCCGCTCGGGTCAACACAAACGCCCTGAGCAATGTCATTTACACCCGATCCGCCAAAGCCTTGCTGCCATACTACACTTCCGTTTGAACAGTTCAGTTTTGCAATAAAAGCATCAACACCTGTTCCCGGAGAAGTTATAGTTACAGTATTGGTACTGCTCATAATTTGTGCTGCACCAACACTTACATTGGCTGTACCTGTCATCCAAACAAATGTTCCGTTTGTGCATACGCCTCCGGCTGGCGCACCAAAATCAATACCGGTTCCGCTTACTATTGTTTTCCAGCGGAAATTCCCATTTTTATCATAACTGGCAATAAAACCGTCAACACTCGTTGCTGTTGCTGTATTGGTAAATGAACTATTCAGATTAAAATCGGTTGGAACTCCGGCACCATTATAGTTACCAACAATGTAAACGTTGCCGCTGGCATCGGTACATATTGCACGTGCGTTTTCAGGTCCTGCTGAACCGCTACCGTCTGATGGTGCTGCAAATGTCCACGAACCTTGTGCAACTGATGCTGTTATATGCAGCAACAGTACAATCGAGAGAGCTAACAGTTTTCTCATTTTTTGTTATTTGAATCTTTGTGATGTGTAGTGTAATGGGCTTAAGAATTGCAAAAATACTCATAAAATGAGCATTTGTATGGTTAAGCTACTGTTTGTAAAAGATAAACAGGTAGTTATACGTGTTTAAGTAATTGTAAGGGAATATGATGGTTTTTAGCCCAAATGCTCTCCCTGTTTCAATCCGAAAAACTGAAGATGACTGCCGCCAAAGAATCCTTCCTCCACATAAATTACTTCTGCCTTTACAGCTTTTCCGTCTTTGCAGGCAATGTGCAAACCTTCTGCCGATGAAATATGAAGAACACTGCCCGGTGAAACAGCATCAGCAACCACCATTTCAGAATCTGTAAGGTGAACCAGATTTACAGGGATGCCCCGCCAGCGTGTTGGTGCACCTTTCAGCCAGGGATTACAGGCGTTTGCAAGATTTCTGATTTCAACCGAATCCATTGCCTGCCAATTGATGAAAAGATCGTTGGCTTGCGGACGGCCATACCATTCTGCCCCTTTTTCATCCTGTAATTTCTCGCTGAGTGTATTTCCTTTTAAGCCATTAATAAGCGGAATTACTAATTGTGCGCCGGTCTGTGCCAGAAGTGTACTGCATATTCCGAATGTTGAGTTGGCCGGAAATTGAACAGGCTGCTGAAGCAAAATCGGGCCGGTATCAAATTGCTCGTTCATTCGGTGAATTGTTACACCTCCAGCTGATATTCCCTTTTTTATCATCCAGAACAACGGATTTGATCCGCGGTATTCGGGTAACGGAGCATAATGGAAATTGATAAATCCGTATTGCGGAATTTGTAATGCTGATGCAGGAATTTTAAATGGAAATGTTTTTACCAGCACAACATCAGGTTGTACAATTTTAATCCATTCTAATAAATCAGCTTCAAAGTTTTTTCTGCTGAATACAGTTGTCGGTACGCCGCCCTGTTGTGATACGAGCTTCATAATACCAACCATCTCAGGCGAACGGTCTGATGTTGCTGCCGCAACTACCATGCGGTTCTGAACAAGCATTTGCAGTGCTGGCAAACCCAGCCGGTCGTTGCAGAGCAGTGCGATTCGCATATCAGATACAGAAATAATTATTGCGCCAGCGCGAAAAACCTTCTTCCGGTTTCATGAAAAATAATTTCCGGTGATCATCGTCACTTACTTCTGCTGTAGTATTTATCTGCAATTCGCAATTGCCGTTTTCTGATGCTGCAATATATCCGTTACTAAGCGGAGCATACGCGCAATTTGTTTCGGGATGAAATGTTACTGTGCCGCGCGGACTTTTGTACGACCAGCCCTGCATTGAAGCAGAACCGTTTTCCAGCAATTGTTTTGCTGCTGATGCAGCTTCCCAACCGAGCAGGTGAAACAGATTTGCCTGCTTCTTTTTTTCGGTAAGAATAGTTTGCAGAAACTCGGTATTCTCTGCATTGCTGAGCGATGTTGCCCACGGCACAATTGTATGATAAGTGCCGCCCGGGAACGGAATACTTTTCAGCAATTGTTCATCCGCCATAAACGGACCGCAATAAAACGGGAGACTCCTTGCTGCTTCGGGCTCATCTTTCAGTTTCGTAAGAAAAAGCTGATTCAGATAACTCGAAAATGAAGCCAGAACAGCTTGCGATTGTCCTGAGCTTACTTGTGCTGTAAACGGTGCGAGGGTAAACTCAGCAGGTTGATAATGACTCACATAATGCCCGCTGAAAGTTGCATCTGCCGACTTCAGTCCCTTCTCAAAAGCCCAAATACTGCGGTAACCTCCGTCTAAAAACGAAGTGGCAGAAAGTACTGATTTGCCTTCGGTTGCTGCCTGTTTGGCAAGCTGCACACAGGCTTCCAGTCCTTGCAGTGTAATGTGAAAGCAATTCGGGTTCGGCGGCAGTTCAAAAAACTCCATGCCGGCATCAATAAACAAAAATGGTCTTGATACTGTATCGGCAAGCGGATACAGTAACTCAGCATTCAGTGAGGTTGCATAAGCAATAACTAACTGAACATCATTTTCCATCACTAAACGTTCGGCTGCACTGAACATCATTCCGGAGTCTTCTCCAAAACCTATGTTCTGTGTAAAAAGCTGACTGTCGGCAAGGCCAATCAGTTGAAGGTGTGTGCGGATTCCATCCAGAATATCAAAAGCCATGGACGGAAATTCGGAAGAGCGTGGCAGCAATACGCCGATACGTGCGGGCATAATTATTTGGTGTAGGTTATTTTGCAAAAATGAAAAAGAAAATGGGAACAGCATGCTCCCATTTTCTTTTATTGATCAAATTATAATTTGGGCATTTCTAAAAACTCCAAAGATTGAGGCGGGCGTAGGAGCCAAAACCGTCCCCGCACTTGCTGCGGGGGTAAATGAGGATTTTGGCGACAAGCCCAACGAAGAGATTTGGAGTTTTTAGCGATGCCCTTTAGTTGCGTGCCGGGAATACACCGTACTGGCAAATAATATAATTCATGCCAAGCATCGGACGCTGTATGCTGATCGGCTGATTGTTACCCATGTTCGTCATGGTCAGTTGTGCCTGAAATACACCGCCGGCAGCACCTGGACTACTGTCGTAAGGTGTGATGTTGGAATCACGGGCATAAACATTACCGCTGGCTGTGCTTGAATCAGCTTCAACCGATTCGGTAGCTATGTTTTGGGCTGTTACCATAACCGGGTGAATGTGTGCAGGCATCTGAGCAGTGGTAATAGTAACAGAACTTGTTCCTGCTGCCTGTCCGCTTGCGTATGTTGATAAGCCCGGACCAGTTCCTACTCCTACCACAGCGCGTCCTTGTGTATTTGGCAGCTGAAATGTAGTGGTTCCGTTGCCGCCATAAGTTGTTCCGAGAATGGAAAACAAGGCAGTGTTGGATGAAATATTGATGGTTTGTCCGGTGCAGAATGCCCAAGATTTCGGGGCAAAATTGCCGGCAAACATTGTAACGTAACCGATTACTCCTTCCATGAGTGCTATCGTTTTTTTGTGAGTGATAAATAGATTAAGCGCGTGAAGGGAAAATACCTTCAACTGCAATAATGTAGTGCATAGCCAGGTAAGGCTGAATAATAGATACCGGCTGATTAGATCCTGCTACGGGTGTTGTTGCTGTTGAAGTGTAAGGCCCCATACGAGAACCGTCAGAGGTTGTCGAATAAACAGTTGCACCTGAAGCCGGATACGCTCCTTTAGGCTCATTAATACCTGAATTATTTACTGTTGAAGCAGGCTGCTGAATGGGCAAAGTCACTAAACTGTGGTTGTGCATCGGAAGGTTGGTGCTGAGCAGTGTTACATTTTCTGTACCTGCCATTTCACCAATTGAATAGTTACTCAAGCCCGGACCTTGTCCTTCGTGAATAGCTACGCGGCTGCGCAAATCAGGCAATGCAAATGTCACTTGTCCGTCGCCGCCATAGGTGGTGCCGATGAGTGCAAAGAGTGCATTGTATTCTGCAATAGAAAGAAGCTGACCATTGCAGAACATCCAATTGCGGGGGGCAAAATTGCCGGCAAATATGGCGATAGTTGCTAAATATGGATCTATAAACATAGTTGTGTTTTTTTCAGGTTGATGTTGTTTCTTTTAATTATGTGTCTGTTAATTGCGTGCAGGATAAATACCCTGAACACAAATCACATAATTCACCGTCAAGTAAGGTGTCAGAATTTCAAACGGATATGAACCGCCTGTTGCTCCGATTACTGAACTAACAACACTTGGTCCCTGTATGAAAGTGTTTGGTGTGGGAGTGTTGGCATAACCGTTAGCTGCTTGTCCAGGATACATATCAGCAACATTACCGGTTTCTGCTACGGCTCCTACACGCGGTGTAATGGTAATATTACCGTTGTGATTGTGCGATGGCATGTTGTTGATTGTCATCGTTACAGACTCACTACCCGTTACTTCTCCAAGTGTAACTGTCATCCCCGGAGATGTTCCTGTTCCTACCGGAACACGTCCGCGCAAATCGGGTATCCCGAATGTTTGAACACCGTTGCCACCAAACGTGGTGCCCAGCAACGAAAACAGTGCCGAATTGGACGCAATTGACAAAAGCTGTCCATTACACTGCAACCAGAATCTCGGCGTAAAATCATACGCCACTGGAGTTATTACTGCCATTGTTCCTTCCATAAAAGAAGAGGTTTTTGGTTAATTTATTTAAGGATAATTAAAAGCTGTTCATTCGCAGTTCAATCCTTTATGTCAGACATTCAACTCAAAAAAATAATACACAAATTTCATTCGATAATTGCTTGTGCTTATTACTGAAAACAGTATAAATAAAACAACTGATATCAATTAATGAAAATGTTTTAAAGTGATTGTCTGTGTAAGGGTTGTTACTTCAATAAAAGTATTAGGGTTACTGATAAATACACCGCGTAGAAATACCGGTTTCGCAATTTAGTTTTCAACAGTCGTCCAAAAGCCCCGTGTTTGCTGCAATCTTTACATCCAGCCATTTGTAAACAGTTCACTTCAACGCCGCATAATATGCCAATTTTCGATGCCCGTTTACTTCCGCTTGATACAGATATAACACAATTGCAAAACGATTTGCAGATTTGTTTGAAGTATAATTGGCCCGCACATTACAATACAAATGATTATTCAGGAAACTGGAACAGCATTGCATTGTACTCAACAACCGGCAGCGAAACCGATGTTCTTGCACTGCCGGATGCTGCATTTAAACCAACACCCGCACTTTCAGCATGTAACTATTTTTCACAGCTTCTCCATTCACTTGAATTTGAAAAAGAAGCTGTGCGTTTATTACAGCTGGAAGCAGGAAGCGTAGTCCGCTCACATCGCGATCGCGGACTGGCTTACAGGTTTGGCTCTTTCCGTTTACATATACCAATTATAACAACTGCCGAAGTGGAGTTTGAAGTAAACGGCCAAATGCTGGATATGCAACCCGGTACCTGCTGGTATGCTGATTTTGATAAACCACATTCGGTAACTAACAAAAGCAGTTTGCATCGCGTGCATCTGGTGATAGACGGGAAACGAAACAGCTGGACAGATGACTGGTTTGCCCGTGCAGGTTACGATTTTGCGGAAGAAGCAGAAGCAATGCAACCAAATGCAGAAACCCAGCAGCGCATTATCGAAGAGCTTGAACGGATGGGCGGTGCAGCCGCTCAGCAATTGCTCGGCAATTTCAGATCTTCCGGCAAAAAGTGAGCGCGAATATGGAAAACTGGCTGCCGGTAAAATTGCTGGAAGAAGAAAACGCATTGCAATGGATGCGGTTCGATGAACAATCGTTTGAAGAACCTTTTTTCGATGAAACCATCATGCGTATTCGGGCAAAGTTTCCCGAAAACCGCGGCAGGTTTCGCAGCACCACTTCTCTCCATTTACTTTGTGATCAGGCAGCTTCCGCAGCGCCCCCCGATCTCATTATATTTCATACCTCGCGCTGCGGCTCTACTTTGCTGGCACAACTGCTCGGCCTTGATACCGGTACCGCTGTGCTCGCCGAAGTTCCGCTGCTCGATCAGCTTCTGGCTGCGGAGGCTTTCAGCGAACTTTGTACTGTAACACACATGCTCCGGCGAGGTAAACAGAAACTTGTCGTTAAAACCGATAGCTGGCATCTCCTGCATTACGAAACCCTGCGAAGGATCTGGCCAGAAGTTCCCGCAGTTGCACTGTACCGCCATCCGGCCGAGATTTTGCGTTCACTCCGAAAGCAACCCGGAATGCAGGCTGTACCCGGAATGCTTTCGCCAAAACAATTGCCCGGTGTAAATCCCGCACAGCATCCTGATCCGTTTTTCGGCGAACTCATGTGTGCTTATTTTTCAAAGCTTATTCAGCTGCGCACAACAGCCCCCGAACTCTTGCAAATCAACTACAGCGAAGGTGCGCTGCAGATGGCTTCCAGAACAATTGCTCACGCAGGTTTTACGTTAACGCCCGAGCAATATGCAAAGCTGGAAACCCGTGCGCGCTACAATGCCAAACATCCCGACATTGTATTCAGTGAACATGAAAATGAAATAGTTGTTTCTGATTACTTGATTGAAGCAGAATTGCTTTACAATAAACTAAATCAGCTCTAATGCTTTATCATCAGCTTCGTTCTATCCCGGAAACGAAATCTCAATCTGCACACCTTTCCCCAACTCACTGTCGAGCTTTATTGTAGCTCCGTACTGATCGAGCATTTGCTTTATCAGATACAAACCAATGCCAGTACTTCCGGCCGATTTGTTCTCTTCTATTCGTGTAAAAGGTTGGAAAAGTTTACTGCCATGCTTTTTCATATCAATACCCTTACCATTGTCGGAATAATAGATAAGGAGAGTATTTTGTTGCTGTACAAATGAGAGTTTTACTTCCGGTGTTCCGTTCGAATATTTTACAGAATTAGAAAGTAAATTCTGAAACAAACTTCTTACACGGGCAGCAGGCATGGGCAGTGTTTCAAACTCCTGCGTAGTAATCGTTACAGTTAGCTGAGCCTGATTTTGAAGTTGGTCTGTAATTTCCTGGATGATTGGTAAAACAGGTGTATCACTCAACTCGTCTTCGGCAACGTGGCCGGTTACACGATGCAGTTGCAGAAAGCCTTTTATGGTTTCATTACCAGTTTCACAAGTTTGGCGAAGCATTTCGGTAAGCTCAATTACTTTCTGCATATTGTTTTTTGATGCATACTTGTGAATCATCAGCGCCAGCGATTGTCCGTTGGTAACAATCGTTTTCAAATCATGCGAAACATGGTAATTAAATGTATTGTATGACTCGTTAAGTTGCAAAAGCTGCTGGTTGGTGCGCTTTAAATTAGCATTCATCAATTGTCTTGTTTCAGCCATTCGGCCGGCAATGAAGAAGGCCATACCCAAAAACAGTGGTGCAGTTGCAATAATATAATGCAATGGGTTTTCAGAAAAAATAATTCCGATCTTATCAAAACTGAAACTGTCTTTTCTGATAATACAGCAATCAAAAAAAACGGCAAATAAAGGGAACACACATCCGAAAAGAATTCCGAAAAGCAGGTAACGATATTTAAGGCTTATTTTATTTAACAGACGTAACATCTTGCAGGTGTCCTTTATGAAAAGTGACGAGTCAAAAGAGCTTTCAGCACATCAGTTTCGAGTGGTTTTGAAAGGTATTCTTTTGCACACGGAAAACGTTCAAAAGCTTCCAGATCGCGCTTGTGCTGAGAGGAAGTTAGCATAAAAACCATTGGAATTTTCGATTGATCTTCAATCAGACTTTCTACCTCTTCCAAAAATTCATAACCATCCATTTCCGGCATTCTGATATCAAGGAGCACAAGATCAGGCAATGCTTCATTTTTTTTTATCCGATATTCTACTTCTGCTAAGGCTTCTGTTGGATTATTGAAAGCCGTTACCGATTCTATTTCATCAATCTCGGTAAGCATGTCTTCCATATACAAGTTATTGATGTCAGAATCATCAACCAAGAGAACATGAATTTTTTTCATTCAGGGGCGATTTATAGTTATCAAATTATAGGGTAATGCTGTCTTTCTGCCCAAAAATAGCAATATTCAATTACCTGCTGCATAAAAACAAAACAGCAACTCAATATGAGTTGCTGTTCTTTTGCAAGTGTAAAATATATTTTAGTTGCGATACATTACTGCTTTCACAGCATCCATCAGTTTTTTCGGATTGGGAAGTGCTGCATCAATCAGCGAAAGCGCATAGGGCAGGGGCACATCGGCAGAAACTACACGGCCAATAGGTGCATCCAGATAATCAAATGCGTCTTTCTGTACGCGGAAAGTAATATCGGTTGAAATAGATGCCAGCGGCCAAGCTTCTTCAAGAATTACCAAGCGGTTGGTTTTCTTTACCGAACGGATAATGGCTGCATAATCTATCGGACGTACAGAACGCAGGTCGATAACTTCACAAGAAATACCTTCTTTGGCCAATTCATCAGCAGCAACATAAGCGTGCTTGATAATTTTGCCAAACGATACGATAGTTACATCTGTACCTTCGCGTTTAATTTCGGCAACGCCAATCGGCAGCAAATATTCGCCTTCAGGAACTTCGCCTTTGTCGCCATACATCAGCTCTGATTCCATGAAAATAACCGGATCATCATCGCGGATAGCTGATTTGAGCAGCCCTTTCGCATCGTAAGGATTTGAAGGCACAACTACTTTCAAACCCGGAGTGTTGGCAAACCAGTTTTCAAAAGCCTGTGAGTGCTGTGCGCCAAGCTGACCGGCATTGCCTGTAGGCCCGCGGAAAACCATCGGAATATTGTACTGTCCGCCCGACATGCTCAGCATTTTAGCTGCCGAGTTAATCACCTGGTCAATGGCAACCAGCGAAAAGTTGAAGGTCATGAATTCGATAATCGGACGCAGGCCGTTCATTGCAGCACCTACACCGATACCGGCAAAGCCAAGTTCTGCAATAGGTGTGTCAATTATGCGCTTGGGGCCAAATTCGGCCAGCATGCCTTGACTTACTTTATAAGCTCCGTTGTACTCGGCAACTTCTTCGCCCATCAGAAACACACGCTCATCACGGCGCATTTCTTCGTTCATTGCCTCGCGGAGCGCTTCACGGAATTGGAGAGTTCTCATCAGTTTGATCCTGTGGTTTAACGTCACAGGCCGACAAAAATAAGATTTTCGTGCAACCGGGCAGCATAGTGCCGCCGGGCTGAGAAGAATTAATCCGGTTTTGAACCGTAAAAATGCAAAATCGGGAAGCAGATGGCTTCTGCTTCCCGATTTTAAAGTTATACGCCAAACTGACTCAGGTGGTGGTCAAGATGCTTGTACATCATATTGTTCCACTCATTTTTGGTAAGCACACCAAACGAATGCGATTCTTTACCATCGAAATGGCCTTCGCCAAGCTCTTGTGTTTTAATGATATGGTCGATCAGGCGTTTTTGTTCCGCTTCAAAATTCTTCTCGTCTTTGATAAGAAATGCAGGTGCAGTTTGTCCGTTCTTTTTGTAAGGAGCAGTAGTTACCACACTTTTCTTCACCATCATTTTCAGTATAAAACGCATAAACGCACCGGGTTTCGGATGCTTATCTTCATACATCATTTCATACGTAACGTTGCAATGGGCAAGCATTTGAGCAACATTCATTTTTCCCCAAACAGCAGCGGTTTCGGGTGTTAGTTGCTTTATTCGGGCAATAACTGCTTCCGAAGCCGGCTTTGTAAAAATGTTTGGTAAATCCATACTGAGGCTTGTTGGTTATGGTTGATTGATTCGGCAAGTTTACACAGAGAAAGGCAATCCCATAACTGGAGATGTTTATTTAATTTTAAGTTTAATTGATTTGCTGCGGTTGTTTGTTGAGAGTTGTACTTTAAAATGGGTTTGTGTTTAAAATCATCGTCTGTATATTTATCGGCGTTATTGATTTGGGAAAGGCTTCATTTCTAATACCAATTTATTGAGTAGAACAATATGAATAATCTAATAAATATATCATTCAATGATATTTCATTAACTAGAAAGTCTCAACACTTATCTATTTATCTTTCACAATGGTCTAGTTATCAATTAAAGTCCAATTTGCCTAAAATTATTAATATTAATATTCAGAATTCTGTTTTAACTCCCTACATTGAAGGGCAAAACAAAAGCATAATTAATTTTTCTCTTGGATTGGAATATGATAATTTGAATGTTATATCAGCAAAAGAATTCAATACTTTGTTGTTTCAATCTGTTTTAAATGCCTTGTCAATTATATCAAATGAGAAGCTTGATAGTATTATTTCGATTCTTAAAGACGATTTCAACAAGAATAATATTTCAATAAAACCAATAATTGTTTACGAATCTAAAATAGTGCCGAATAATTACAGTAAGATGCAGTTGGAAATATGTGGCAACTTAGATGGATATTTTTTGAACTTAAAATTAATTAAATCAAAAAATATTCTCATACAAAAAAAGATTTTAGATTTACTTCCCGCATCTGTGTTTTTGGCAAATAGATTTATCGATCACCATTACTGGGTAGATAATAAGATTATTATCGTAGAAGAGTTTAATGAAATAGAAATAGAATGCGAAATTGATACAGATAAGAACGCTAAAGTGTCTTTTCATCCCCAAGAAAATTCAATAGAAGAATTAAATGAAATTTTAAACAGCTTTTGGGTTAGGTAGCAATCGCGCACGGGTTGTGGTCAAAATCAATCTTCTATATATTTATCCGCAATGTTGATTTGGGAAGTCGCCCCGTCCACCATAATCCCCCCAATTCCCCCCAATCATTAAGATTAAAGAATGAATGAAAATTGATCGGGTAAAAACGCTATTTTTGCACCTCTTCAAAACACGCTAATTCGTTTTTACCAATGAAAATACTCGTCTGCATCAGCAACGTGCCGGACACGACCACCAAAATCGCGTTTTCGAACGATAATACAGAGTTTAACAAACAGGGAGTGCAGTTCATCATTAATCCGTATGATGAATGGTATGCACTTGTTCGCGCCCTTGAGCTGAAAGAAGCCAAAGGCAGCGGAACTGTTACCCTGATGCACGTTGGCCCGGCCGAAAACGATGCGGTAATTCGCAAAGGTCTCGCCATTGGTGCCGATGATGCTGTGCGCATTGATGCTGAACCTGCCGATGCCTACTTTGTAGCCGAGCAGGTTGCTGCTTATGCCAAAGACAAAGGCTTTGATATGATTATGGTGGGTAAAGAAACCATCAGCTACAACAGCTCCATGGTAGGCGGAATGCTGGCCGAAATGCTCAACCTGCCCTACGTTTCTCTGGCTACCAAGCTCGACGTAAACGGAACCACAGCCACAGCCGAGCAGGATGTTGACGGCGGCACTCAGGTGGTTGAATGCAATCTGCCCGCAGTGATCAGCTGCCAGAAAGGCATGGCTGAAGCCCGCATTCCCAATATGCGCGGCATCACATCATCACGCACAAAGCCAATTACCGTGGTTCCGGTTGCTGCACCCAGCACACTTACCGCTGTAACCAGCTACACACCCGCCGAAGGCCGCAAAGCCGTGAAAATGATCGATCCGGCCAATATGGAAGAACTCGTGCAGCTCCTCCACAACGAAGCAAAAGTTATCTAATCAGTCACACCTTATTCAACATACGATATGGCCGTTCTCGTCTATACCGAAGCCGCCAAAGGCAAAATCCGCAAGAGCTCACTCGAAGCGGTTAATTACGCAGCACACATTGCAGGAATGCTGGGCACAACTGTTACCGCTGTTACCGCAGCCGGAACAGATGCCGCTGTTCTTGCTGATCTCGGCAAAGCCGGTGCTGCAAAAGTACTCACCCTCGCCGGCGACAAACTTGCCGCCGGTAATGATGCTGCCTGGGCAATGGCTCTCGAACAAGTTGCCGCAGCCGAAAGCGCTGATGTGGTGATCTTCTCGCACGATCTTGCTGCAAAAACAATTGCCCCGCGTCTGGCCGTGCGCCTGAAAGCAGGCATTGTAGCCGGCGCTGTGGAATATCCGACCAACGAAGGCGGCGTGATGAGTGTGCGCAAAACTGCATTCTCAGGCAAAGCCACCGCAGTTTATGCCATTCACTCGGCCAAAAAAATCATTACCCTGCTGCCCAATTCCTTTCAGGTAGCCTTGGGCGAAGGCAGTGCAACCGTTGAAGCTTTTGCTGCAAATGTGGATGCTGCTCCGTCCGGAATCACAGTGAAAGAGCGCAAAACCCGCGAAACTACTACCGTGCCGCTGCCCGAAGCTGAACTGGTAGTATCCGGCGGCCGCGGACTTAAAGCTGCCGAAAACTGGGGACCGCTCGAAGAGTTGGCTACAGCGCTCGGAGCTACAACAGCCTGCTCACGTCCGATTGCTGATATGGGCTGGCGTCCGCACCACGAACACGTTGGACAAACCGGCGTAGCTATCCGCCCGAACCTTTACATTGCAATCGGAATTTCAGGAGCTATTCAGCATCTGGCTGGGGTTAACGGCAGCAAAACCATTGTAGTCATTAACAGTGATAAAGAAGCACCGTTCTTCAAAGCTGCCGATTACGGCGTTGTTGGCGATGCTTTTGATATATTGCCGCGCTTCACCGAAGCTGTAAAAAAGTTCAAGGCTGCACAGCACTAAACCTCGCTTAAAATAGCTATCTTGGTTTACACTATTTGTAGCCAGCGTCCGTGAGCAACGGTATGAAAAAAATCAAGCTCGAAATTGTTGGGTTGTCCTACAGCCAAACTCAGTCTGGTGCCTACGCATTGGTATTGGGTGAAGCACGGGGCAAGCGCCGCCTTCCGATTATCATCGGTGGGTTCGAAGCTCAGGCGATTGCCATTGAGCTCGAAAAGATGACGCCCAGCCGTCCGCTTACGCATGATCTGTTCCGCAGCTTTGCCGATGCCTTTTTTATTAAAGTGAAAGAAGTCATCATCTACAATCTGGTTGAAGGCATTTTCTTTGCGCGCCTTGTGTGCGACAATGCCGCAACTGGAGAAGTAGAAATAGATGCCCGCACTTCCGATGCTATTGCACTTGCCGTTCGGTTCGATTGTCCCATTTATACCCACGAGTTTATTCTTGCCTCGGCCGGAATTATTCTTGATGATGATAATGAAGCAACCGAAACGCCTGCCAGCGAAGGTACAGGACTAACAGCCGAAGAAGAAGATGCGCTGCTGGCCGAAGCTACCGGAAACGAACTCCAACGCAAGTCGGAGAAAGATCTGGAGGAAATGCTCAATACCGCATTAAACGAAGAAGATTACGAGCGTGCTTCACGCATACGCGATGAATTGAACAAACGCAAAAGCAGTTAAGAGTATCTCTAAAATTCTCAAAATCTCTTCGTTAGACTCGTCGCGAAAATCCTTTCCCGCAGCAAGTGCGGGAACGGTTTTCGCTCCTTCGTCCGCCTCAATCTTTTGAGTTTTTAGAGATACGCTGATTTTTTACACCCATATCATAAATCTTAAACCCGCAGCCTTTTCGGTTGCGGGTTTTTATTTATCGGGCATCGGTGATAATCCGCTCAGTTTATTAGCTTTATACCTTAACATTTAAGTAATGTATATGGGCATTAAACTACGCCTCACGATTATGAATTTCCTGCAGTTTTTTGTGTGGGGTTCTTATCTGACTTCCTTTGGTGGCTATATGAATGATAAACTTGACTTTAAAGGAGAAGAAATAGGTTTGGTGTTTATGACTATGGGTATTGCATCCCTATTCATGCCCACACTGCTAGGCATTGTAGCCGACCGCTGGATGAATGCCGAACGGGTGTTGAGTTTTGCTCACTTTATTAGTGCCTGCTTTTTATTCTGGTCGTTTACCGTTAAAGATCCGGATACCATGTTTTGGGCAATTATGTTGGTGAATATATTTTACATGCCAACCATTGCGCTCAACAATACGGTTTCCTACAACATTTTGCTTGGTTCGGGGCTTGATCCACAAAAAAGTTTTCCGCCTATTCGCGTTTGGGGAACAATTGGTTTTATCGCCGCTATGTGGTCGGTTGATTTGCTTGGGTTAACGCTTGAAGCAGAACAATTGTTGGTTGCCGGAATTGCAGGTGTGGGAATGGGTGTGTACTCGCTGTTTATGCCTGCCTGTCCGCCAGCCGGAAAATCGGAAAGCAAATCCATATTTTCGGCTTTTGGGCTTGATGCATTTGTGCTGTTTCGCAATTCAAAAATGCTGGTATTTTTTCTGTTTGCTATGTTCCTTGGTGCAGCATTGCAAGTTACCAATCAATGGGGCGTTCCTTTTCTCAAACATTTCGGCGCAATGCCGGAGTATGCAGAATCTTTCGGTGTAAAACATGCCAATATTCTGGCTTCCATTTCGCAAATTTCCGAAACGCTTTTCATCTTAACCATTCCGTTCTTCTTAACCCGTTTCGGCATCAAAAAGGTAATGATCATCAGCATTGTAGCTTGGGTGCTTCGTTTCGGACTTTTCGCCATCGGCGATCCGGGCAGCGGTGTTTCACTGCTCATTCTTTCGATGATTGTTTACGGCATGGCCTTCGATTTCTTTAACATCTCAGGTTCGCTGTTTGTAGAACGCGAAGCCGATAAATCAATCCGCGCCAGCGCACAGGGTTTGTTTATGCTCATGACCAACGGCATCGGAGCAATTATCGGCAGCTACGGCAGCGGCTGGGTTGTTCAGCATTACACACAAGGACAAACTACCGACTGGACAACCGTATGGTATATTTTTGCTGCGTATGCACTCGTACTTGCTTTAATATTCCCGCTGGCTTTCCGCTACAAACACAACCCTGCCGATGTGCAGAATGTGAGTCATTAAAAGCGCGTTTTTGATCTGCTACTTCTCAATAAGGACGGGATGCATCCCGTCCTGTCTTTGCTGCACAATCCTGTCTTTGCAATACTATCTCAAAAAAAAGGACAGGATTTAATCCTGTCCTGATAAGGCTTTCTGAACTAGAAATATACTTTAGAACGGAAGATCGTCGCTGTCATCACCGCTGTTGAACGAGGTGATATCAGGAGCAACACCGGCGGTGTTAGCCGTTGCAGGTGCGCCGAAGTTTTGCGGCTGAGCGGCAGTTTGTACCGGCTCAATTTTCCAGGCTTCAATGGTGTTGAAGTATTTTACATCACCAGCGGGAGCTTTCCACTCGCGACCGCGGAGGTTGAAGAACACGCGGATTTCATCACCTTCGTTGAAGGGTTCAACCAAACTGCAGCGATCCTGCACAAGCTGGAAGGTTATGAATTGCGGATACTGACTGGAATTGTCGGTGAGCACGAAATCACGCTTGCGGAAACGTTCCGAAACCTGCTGCTCTGCATATTTAGCTTTAAGTGTGCCGGTAATGTTGAACATGGAAATAAAAATTGAGAGTGTTTGAACTACGAAGGTACAACACAGCCCCTGCATCGCCGCAGCGATTTATGAACAGCTGTGCATAAGTAGCTGGTAACTACATCTGATCGGAAAGCAGGACGTTCCAGGCTTCGGCAACACGGCCTTCATCGAGCAGGCGGGCGGCAATGTGGTGAAGATGTTCATCCAGCTGCTGCAGGTTGCGGCCGTACAGCTCAAAAGCTTCGTTTATAGCGCCCGATTCGCGGTAGCTGCGCAGAGTTTCTGCATCAGGAAGCTGCTCTACATTGCCCAACTGCCCGAGGTGATTTCCGGTAAGCACTTTGCTGTTGCGGATATGCTCCGGAAGCCGGTCGATTCCGATGCCGAGCGTAGTCAGCGGCTTGGCCACACTAAACAGCGCATTGCCCGATGCCCGCACATACCAGTCGCCACCCAAACGGCCAACCAGATCAATCTTGTGCTGGTCAATCATGCCGGTTTCGGGGTTCAGTACTTCGTCGTGTATGTGGATGAGTATGATTTCGCAGATGACCAGATTTCCGGCGCCGCCCTGTTGCCCAAGCTCAACCACCTCACGCACCCGGCATTCCAGCTGAACCGGCGATTCTTTCACACGCGGCACACGTACTTTTACGCCGGCAATTTCGGTAAGACCGGCCTTTGTAAATTCATTTACGCCTTTCGGATATTCGGTGCTCGAAAGAGAGGCTTGCTGCACAAGCGGATAATTCACCACGTTAATCACACATTCGGGAACCGCTTTCACATTGTCGAATGTGTTTTTGGTTGCGCCTGTGCGCCCGCTGCGCGCCGGAGAAAATATAGCTACCGGCGGATTGGCACTGAAAATATTGAAAAAGCTGAACGGACTCAGATTCGGATTACCCTCAGCATCAACAGTGCTTACAAAAGCAATGGGACGCGGAGAAATGGCATGAAGCAGGTACTGGTGAAGCTGAGGAACTTTCAGTTCCGAAGGATCGAATGTTGGCATTGGGTAAAGGTAAGGCTGAACCTGTTATTCCTCTTTTGATTCATTCAAAAAAGTTGTAAAATAGCTTTTGGGTTAAGAGTTATAGAACAATTTCAGAGAAAATGACAGTCCAATACCTAAGTCTATTCATTTTCCTGAGCAGGAGCAGGTTCTACAGAAATAGTAATGCCGTTTGCAAACGTGTTTATCCAGTTGTCATGAAATGTTAGTCCGCTGTTTGGCGCGGAGTTATAAATGCTGTATTGGGCATCTGTATCATGCTCTGCACCATCGGGCGAACCGAAAATTTCAAGCGTAATATGATCAGTGCCATCAACTGCCACAACTGCAGCGGCATGATACTGACAAAATACCGCATCTTCACTGTCGTCATCTTCTTCGCTAATATTAACCGGATGTTCTGCCGTGATTACATAGGCATTTCCTATACCAGGTGCGGCATTCAGGTTTTTTGCATTGTTGTTTACCCCCTGAGCTGTTTGCCAGTTGGCATCTTCCGAATCACCAAAGAGGCCGTGTGCAGTTGTTTCCCGGCTTCTTACCGCTTCTTCTCCATAATTAAACTGCTGCCCGTGCATAATTTCTTCAGCTGTATGCAAACAGTCGGCAACAAACATATCGGTTGGTATATATTCTCTTACAACTCTTCCTCCTGCAAAATATTCTGCGACTTCTCTGCTCGAACGTGGCACGGTTGCGGCTCCCAATCCATAAACTTCTTCATTACCACTGGTTCGAGTAAGTGAATATAAATTATTTGCAGTAGTTATAGTTGTGCCTAAATTCTGATCAGCATTATGGGTAGCATAAAGTTGAGCAGGTGCAACAAAAGAAACGCCGTTCTTACCAGCAAGTGATTCGGCAATTGAACGTGAAGCGGTGTTTTTTTGTGCAGCTGTTTTCATTTCAGTGAAAATTTACAACAATTCGATTACCTGAATAAGATCTGTTAATAACTACATCAGATTAGCATTTGAATACTGAATAGGTTTACCCTATATATGCAATCATTCATTTTGATTAATCCAAATGAGTGAGTATGCTTGAACGCGTTACCACAAAATAAATAATAAACTATCATTATCTTATCAATGTAATACAATCAGCTCATACTCATTAACCAGAATTTCCGCAATTAATTTCAGGTTGAAAATATCTTTAGAAGCCGTTTAATACGATCTTTAACTGGCTTATTACACTTATTTTACGGTGCTTCAAAACTGCAGGCCGTTATTTACTTCCGCACAATTCTGAAATAATCGCTTGTTCTGGCTTTAAATAATCCGAGCGCCTGTTTGTTTACTTCTATTTCAAGCAGCGTTGTTGTGGCTGCTGCAATTTCAAACGGAACCGATTGTAGTTTGTCTAAACGCACCTGCACAAAATGCTGCTGATGGGCCACTTCAACTTCTAATTTCCCGCCAACCATCAGCAAGCCGATTTTCTGATTATCAATAAAAACTTCGACCGGGAAAATGCAGTTCTGCAAAGCAAATTTTCGGGTGATAATAATCTTGCTTCCGTTGCCGGTTTTCAGGCTCGTCTGTGGTTTTGTGCTGAAACGGAAAATCAGGTACAAAGCCGCCGCCATTCCGCCAATCAGTCCAAGCGAAAAGATCAGAAAAATCATGTGATCAGTACGCAAACTAAATGCGTTGCCGGAACTACTGAAAAGTTTCACATATTTTTTAGCCCAGGTGTAAAGCGGGCGGATGTGACCGTAGGCAACAGCGCCGCAAACAATAGCGGCTGCAATACTGTAGATGACAACGAATTTCCGCCATATACCCAGCGGAATACGATTAATAAATGTTGAGAAAATAGCCACAATGACAGGGTTTATGCTTGCCCCCGAAATTATAAAAAGTTTTACCCCGAAAAGCCGCTGAACAGTGTTATAATTTGCTGTTTATCAACTACTGATTAACAATAGTTCGTTAGTTTAGAAAGCAGTTTCTGAGTTGAAAAGACTTTTACTTTCCTTTAATGAAATCTCCAAGTCTGTTTTGGACATCACTTAACGTTTTCTGACTGATCTTACCAATTGCTCCCGGCATTACACTGCTATTTACTACTGCAATATAC
>JBKDHA010000056.1:0-52587 GCA_046335555.1 Bacteroidota bacterium | reverse complement strand
CCGCTGGCCGAATTGGTCGCTAAAATCGTAAGCCGCACAAACGAATACCTGAGCACCGACGAGCGCATTATCCTCAAGCTTGAACTCGAAGGCAAACTCTTCAAAAAAGAAACCTACGAGCACAACTACCCGCACTGCTGGCGTACCGACAAGCCCGTGCTGTATTATCCTCTCGACAGTTGGTTTATCCGCGCTTCGGCTGCCAAAGAGCGCATGGCCGAGCTGAACAAAACCATTAACTGGAAACCCGAAAGCACCGGAACCGGACGCTTCGGCGAATGGCTCAACAACCTGCAAGACTGGAACCTGAGCCGCTCGCGCTACTGGGGCATTCCGCTGCCGATTTGGGTGAGCGAAGACAAAACCGAACTGCTCTGCATCGGATCGGCTGAAGAACTGAAAACCGAAATCGAACGCAGCCGCAAAGCAGGTTTCATGAGCAGCAGTCCGCTCGAAAACTTTGTGCCCGGCGACTTCTCAGAAGCCAACTACAATACATTCGATCTGCACCGTCCGTATGCCGATGATATTGTGCTCGAACGCAACGGCAAAAAGCTGTTCCGCGAAACCGACTTGATTGATGTTTGGTTTGATTCGGGAGCAATGCCGTATGCACAATTGCACTATCCGTTCGAGAACAAAGAATTAATTGACGAACGCAAATACTACCCGGCTGATTTCATTGCCGAAGGTGTTGATCAAACCCGCGGCTGGTTTTACACGCTGCATGCGATTGCCGTAATGCTGTTTGACAATGTGGCTTACAAAGCTGTTATATCAAACGGACTTGTGCTTGATAAAGTAGGGCAGAAGATGAGCAAACGTCTCGGCAATGCTGTTGATCCGTTTGAAACATTGAAAACGTATGGTCCGGATGCAACGCGCTGGTATATGATTACCAATGCTTCGCCCTGGGACAACCTGAAATTTGATCCGGAAGGCATTGCAGAAGTGCGCCGCGGTTTCTTCGGAACATTGTACAATACTTACTCGTTCTTCGCCCTGTATGCCAACATCGACGGATTTGAGTTTGATGAGGCGCAGCAGGTTCCGATGGCCGAACGCGAAGAACTCGACCGCTGGATTCTCTCGAAACTGAATAGTTTGATAAAAGAAGTGCGCGAGAAAATGGAGGATTTTGATCCTACGCCCGCAGCACGCGCTATCGAAGAGTTTGTAGATGTGCACCTGTCCAACTGGTATGTGCGTCTTTCGCGCCGCCGTTTCTGGAAAGGCGAAATGACCCGCGACAAGCAGGCGGCTTACGAAACACTATACACTTGCCTGAAAGCCACCGCACAGCTTATGGCATCCTTTGCCCCGTTCTTCGGCGATTGGCTTTACACGAATCTTACTTCCGGCAAAGATGAGTCAGTGCACCTGACCTTGCTGCCGAAAACAGATGAAAGCGCCATTGACACAGAACTTGAAGCACGCATGGAACTGGCCGAGAAATTCTCTTCGCTGGTGCTTTCGCTGCGGAAAAAGTCGAATTTGCGTGTTCGTCAGCCCCTGAGCCGGGTAATGATTCCGGTTCTTGATGATGATTTCCGCCAGCGTTTGGAGAAGGTGCAGCACCTGCTTTTGCACGAGGTAAATGTAAAAACGCTGGAATATGTGACCGAATCAGGTGTGTTTGTGAAGAAAATCAAGCCGAATTTTGTGCTTTTGGGCAAAAAACTCGGAAAACACATGAAAGCGGTTGCCGCACAGTTAGCCGGCTGGAACCAGGAGCAAATTAATGCACTGGAGCAGCAGGGTTGGGTTGATGTGGTTGCTGAAGGTGAAAAGCTGCGCATCGAGCGCAGCGAGGTTGAGATCCTGATCGACGACCTGCCGGGCTGGCAGGTGGCCTCAGACGGGCGTTTGGTTGCGGCTCTCGACATTACACTCACCCCCGAACTGGCCGACGAAGGCATAGCCCGTGAGTTGGTTAACCGCATTCAGAACCTCAGAAAAGACAAAAACTTTGAGGTAACTGACCGCATTAGTGTGAAGATCAGCGCAAACGATGGACTTACATCTGCTGTTAATAATAATTTCGACTATATTTGCTCGGAAACTTTGGCAACCACCCTCGAAATGGTTCCGAATCTTACTGATTCAGAGGCCGTTCAAGTTGAGGTTGACGAGGCTATACAAACGTTTGTACTAATCACCAAACAAAACTAAACTCTTCCGAACCCATGGCGAAAAAGGCGAAAAAAGCTGCCGCAGGTAAGAAAGCGGCCCCGGCAAAGAAAGCCGCAAAGAAAGCGGTGGTGAAAAAAGCAACCAAAAAAGCAGCCCCCAAAAAGGTTGTTAAAAAAGCAGCGCCCGCTAAAGCTGCCCCTAAAAAGGCAGTTAAAAAAGCAGCACCGGCAAAAGCCAAAGCCGCCCCTAAAAAAGCAGTGAAAAAGGCCGCTCCGGCAAAAAAAGCCGCTCCTAAAAAGGTGGTGAAAAAGGCTGCACCCGTTAAAAAGGTTGCGCCTAAAAAAGCCGCCCCGGTTAAAGCGAAAGCTGCTCCGGTTAAGAAGTCTGCACCAATTAAAAAAGCAGTACCCGCACCAAAACCGGCCCCGGCGGCAAAATCAACTCCCGCCCCGAAACCGGCTCCTGTGGCAAAATCAACTCCCGCCCCGAAACCGGCTCCCGCGCCCAAACCAGCTGTAATGAAAAAAACACCGGCTCCGAAAGTCGAAACACCAACTCCCGCTCCGGCACCGGTTGCTCCGCCCGCTCCAATGCTTGATGATGACATCATCCTCGACATGGACGACGACAACGATTCTCCGGCGGTGAATGAACCCCGTATTGATGACGGACACGAGTCTGACATCGAGCGCGGCGCATTCGACCATTTCTAATACTGAATTTTGAATTGATGTAAGTGATGGCCAAATAAGCAATTAAAAAAGCTGCTCCCCAAAAAGCTAAAGGAGCAAAGAAGCCGGTAGCAAAGCCAACGAAAAAAGCCCCCGCAAGTAAAGCGGGGGTTAAATCGTCGTCAAAAACGAAACCGACCGCTAAATCTGCCGTAAAAAAGGCAGCACCTGCAAAACCTGCTTCGGCAGTTCGTGCGGGTGCAAAAAAAGCAGGAGCTAAAGCTGCTCCTGCAAAAGCACCTGCAGCTAAAAAAGCAGTTGCTAAAAAGGCCGTCAAACCAGCTGTTAAAACAAAAACACCTGCAAAGGCTGTTGTAGCTAATAAAAAAGCAGCCAAACCGGCAGCTAAAAAAACAGCAGCTAAAGCAGTAAAACAAGCACCCGCCAAACCCGCTCCGAAAGCGGCTCCGGCTAAACCAAAAGCGAAACCCGCTCCACCAGTAAAATCTGCCCCGCAACCCCCGAAAACTGTAACCAATACGCCCGTTAAATCTAATAGTCCTGTTGTAAAATCTGCTGTGAAACCGAAAGTGGGTATGTCTGTAAAAAACAATAAACCTGAAGCCGCAAAAGGCAATGATGACAATCGTTCACGCTATTCCGATGCTGAACTTGTTGAATTCAAAGAACTCATTAACAAAAAATTAGACGAAGCCACTCGCGACTATGAGCTGCTGAAGAATACGCTCTCGCACAAAGATGATCATGGCACCGACGATACATCACCAACTTTCAAACTTCTTGAAGATGGCTCTGATGTACTCTCAAAAGAAGAAACTGCTCACCTCGCTGCTCGTCAGGAGAAGTATATTCAGAACTTGAAAAATGCCCTTATCCGCATTCAAAACAAAACCTACGGAATTTGCCGTGTAACCGGTAAACTCATTCCCAAAGAACGCCTGCGCAGTGTGCCTCACGCTACACTCAGTATCGACGCAAAACTTGGGCAGAACCGCTAGTTTTTAACGTAATTTCTCAAAAAAGCCTCCGCGTATTGTCTGCGTGGAGGCTTTGTTTATTACAGCTTTGGCCGAAATATTGCATCTTTGCTCCCGTGAAAAAAGCATTGGCTATCATCCTCGCCGTTTTGTGTATCGACCAGGGAATTAAAATCTGGATCAAAACACACATGACCCTGGGCGAATCATACCGCACTGCGGGAAACTGGTTTCACCTGCACTTTGTAGAAAACCCCGGCATGGCTTTCGGCCTCGAATTTACCGAAGGTGCAACCGGAAAACTTGTACTCAGTATTTTCCGCATTCTTGCCGTTGCAGGCATAGCTTATTACCTGTTTACGCTCTTTAAAAAACAGGTGCGCCCGCTGCTCATTGTTTGCGTATCACTCATTCTCGCAGGTGCTCTCGGCAATATTATCGACAGTGCTTTTTACGGAATGGTTTTCAATGACGGCACAACTTATGATCCCCAGCTTCAAATGTATCTTGGCTATGGCGGAGTTGCACAAATCAGTGGTGAGGGTTACAGTTCGTTCCTGCATGGCTGCGTTGTGGATATGTTTTATTTCCCGGTGTACACTGGCGAATGGGGCGGCGATGAAGTGGTAATCTTTCGCCCCGTCTTCAACATTGCCGATGCTTCAATTTCGGTAGGTGTGTTTATGCTTATCGTATTTCAGCGCCGTTTGTATGGTGTGCAGGAAAAACTCAGCGAACGAAAAATTCTTGCCTCCAATATCTTTTTTGGTGTAGTTATTTTTCTCATCAGCTCCTTTCTTACACTCACGTTGCTGAGTATGTTTGGCAGCACACACCCGCTGAGCACACTTACACTTACGCTTGCATTTTTAGCATCGGCTGCTCTCGGTTATGGCTTTTTCCGCATGCTGCAGCGTGAACCGGTTTATATTCCAGCTGTTGTTGAAACAGAAACAACCGGAGTACCTGACGAATATATTGCCGACGAAAACAATACAACAGCAGATCACGATCAAAACACAACTTCCGAAAACGAAGCTGCTGAAACACCTGATTCTGATACTCCAAAAGCATAACTGAAACACATAAAAAGAGCGCGGCTGAATCAACTGTTCAGCCGCGCTCTTTTTGTTTGCTCTGTATTTATTTCTTCAGCAGAAGTTCTGCAATCTGCACAGCATTGGTGGCTGCTCCTTTGCGAAGATTATCAGCAACAATCCACAGATTAAGTGTGCATGGCTGCGTTTCATCGCGTCGCAAACGGCCAACAAATACTGCATCGTCGTTGTTGGCATGAATCAGCGGCATCGGATACTGCAGCGCAGCTGGATCATCAACAACTTTAATTCCCGGCGCTGCTTCCAGAATGCTTCGCACTTCGGCTAAGTCAAATTCCTCGGCAAACTCCACGTTTACAGCTTCCGAATGCCCGCCCATTACTGGTATGCGCACGCAGGTTGCAGTAAGGCGGATGCTTTCATCGCCCATAATTTTTTTGGTTTCATTCGCCATCTTCATTTCCTCTTTGGTATAAGCATTGTCGAGGAAAACATCAATCTGCGGAATTGCATTGAGGTCGATGGTGTAGTGATAAGCCATTTCTCCGCTGACACCGCTGCGCTCATTCATAAGCTGATCAACAGCTTTTTTGCCGGTACCTGTTACCGATTGATAAGTAGAAACTACAATGCGTTTAATACCATATCGCTTGTGCAGAGGCTGCAATGCTACTACCAGCTGAATCGTAGAGCAATTGGGATTGGCAATGATTTTATCGGCGGCAGTCAGAACATTGCCGTTTACTTCCGGCACAATTAATTTTTTGTCGGGATCCATGCGCCATGCCGAAGAGTTGTCAATTACTGTTGTTCCAACTTCGGCAAATTTCGGAGCCCATTCAAGTGATGTGCTTCCGCCTGCCGAGAACAATGCAATATCAGGACGCATTGCAACAGCCTCTTCGGGAGTAACAACTTTATACGTTGTACCTGCAAACACAATTTCCTTTCCGGCAGAACGAGCCGAAGCCACCGGAATAAATTCGGAAACCGGGAAGTTGCGCTCTTCTAGCACTTCCATCATTTTTGTGCCAACCAGACCGGTTGCGCCAACTAATGCTACTTTCATTTTTTTCTTTGTTGCAGGCATTGCAAATGTAATATGCCGGCGGCAACTTACAGCCGTGCTTTGTGATAAGTGCACGGGTTCTTCGAATAAATAGTCGCACTAACCGAATAACCAAAGAAAGACAAAGCCTCGCTAGTATTGAAATGTATTTGAAAATCAAAGCCCCGCTGCATACTTGCAGCGGGGCTTTGATTTTATCGTAATCATAACAGTTATTAATCCTTCTTCATCACCTTCATTGTTTGTGTAACTGAGCCAGCAGTTACTTTCACAAAGTAAGCTCCGTTTGCAAGATTTGTAAGATCAATCTGGCGGGTAACATCGCCGCTTACACCTGAAGCCATATCGCTGTAAACGATCTGACCGAGAACAGTGTAAACCTGAATGCTGATTTCAGCATAGTTGGCGTTGGTCATTACCAGATTAAAGAATCCGTTGTTCGGGTTCGGATAAACAGTGAAGATTGATCCGCTGAACGCATTCTCTGTTACACCGGTGCAAGGATCTACAAAGATTACTTCTGTTGCAATTGCTGAACAACTATTGGTATCAATGTAGGTGTACTGAATGGTTTGGTTGCCGTTAAGTGCAAACGGTGTAAATGTTGTACCGCTTACACCAGGGCCAGCAAATGAACCACCTGCCGGTGTGCCTGTAAGTGTAAGCACGTCATCAAGAGTACAGATTGTATCCTGTGCAATTGAGAAACTCACAACAGGCAGCGCATTGATTACGATACTGATGGTATCGTTACCCATACAACCGTTTGCATCAGTAACCATTACTGAGTATGAACCAGAAGCAGAAACCGTATTGGTTTGTGCAGTTGTTGTGTCGCTCCAGAGGTAAGTTGAACCAGCGTTGCCGGCATCAAGCACAACTGGCCCGCCGCAAACTGTGGTATCAGCACCGAGAGCAACTGCAACACCATTGCTGATTGAAACCTGAATTGTATCAGATGCCATACAACCGTTGCTGTCTGTAACCATTACTGAATACAAACCGGAAGTAGAAACTGTTTCTGTCTGGCCTGATCCTGATGTGCTCCATGAGTATGTTGCACCAGCGTTA
The DNA here is from genome assembly GCA_046335555.1 of Bacteroidota bacterium. Classification (GTDB taxonomy): domain Bacteria; phylum Bacteroidota; class Bacteroidia; order Palsa-965; family Palsa-965. Next base: position 45,587 of record JBKDHA010000056.1, on the reverse strand, counting down.
CCGGCATCAAGCGTAATTGATGCACCGTTACAATTTACTGTATCAGCACCAAGAGCAACTACGGGGAGTGCATTGATGGTTACGCTGATTGTATCAGAAGAAGAACAGTTGTTGCTGTCGGTTACCATTACTGAGTATGAACCTGAAGCAGTAACAGTTTCTGTTTGACCGCTGCCTGAAGTGCTCCATGAATATGTTGCACCAGCGTTACCGGCATCAAGAACTACAGAGCCTCCGCACTGTGTGGTATCAGCACCGAGTGCTACAACCGGCAATGCATTAACTGTGATCTGAACTGAATCAGCATCTGTACATCCGTTAGCATCTGTACCAACTACAGAGTAGAAACCACCTGCTGTTACAGCTGTGGCAACTCCATCGGTAACACCGCCGCTCCATACGTATGTGGTTGCTCCGCTTCCGGTAAAGGTTACGGTATCACCAGAACATACTGTTGTTGAAGTTGCAGCCGCAGTTACTGTGGGCAGTGCATTTACAACCAGTGTGAATCCAACAGCCGCTGAATCTGAACAACCATTCGTGTTGGTCTTGATCAGGTTGTAAACACCGGGAAGCGTAGCCGTGTAAGTGTTGCTTGTTGCAGTTGCAATGGGCGAACCGTTAAGGTACCACTGACTTGTTCCGCCTGATGATCCTGTAAGCACTGAACTGCCGCCTGCGCAAATGCTGCTTGTACCTGTGATAGATACAGAAGGCAGCGCGTTAACTGTAACAGCTACTGTAACAGTTGATGTTGTTCCGCAGTTATCAGTAATTACACAGGTATAAGTTCCGCTGCCGGCTGTGGTAATTGCTGTAATTGCAGGAGAAGCTGTTGAAGCAGTAAAGCTGTTCGGGCCTGTCCACGCATATGTGTAAGGAGCAAGACCACCTGTTGGTGTTGCCGAAAGCGTTAAGTTGCTATTGGCACAAACAGTGTTCGACGGGCTAACTGATCCTGCAGATGTTAATGCAGCAGGCAATGAAATGGTAACCGTTCCGGTAGCTGTACAACCCGAAGGTGCAGTTGCCGTTGCGGTATAAGTTGTGGCAGCAGTAACACTTGTGGCATTTACAGTAGCGCCTGTGGTTGAGCTCAGGAATGTTCCCGGCGACCAGCTATATGTGGCCGGAGAAGCACCGCCTGTAATAGTGATAATGTAGTCTTCAGTTTCACCGAAAGATGACTGGACTGCACACGGATCCATTGTTCCGATTCCACTATAATCCATCTCACGTACACGCAGACGAACCTGACCATTAAGTGCTGTGAGCGGAACTGTAAACGTAAACGAAGTAGAGGCCGGGGCGGCACCAAGGTCGTTGGTTTCACCAATTTTTTCGCCGGCATTATTAAGCACACCGTTTTGGTTGTAGTCAATCCATACAGCAAGGTCATTCAGCGTATAGGTTCCTGCAACAAGTGTAATGGTGTAGGTGCTGCCTGCAACAAGTGTTGTGGTTGTGGGTGCAGTTGCAGGATAAAGTGTGTAGTAAGGCGAAGGTGAAGCACCAGTTGGATTGTTCAGTGTGTTCAATACAACCGAGGTGATATAATCTCCGAAACCTGTACCAGTTAAATAAGTCGGCTGGCAGTAGGTGGCCGGCGGCAAAGAAGCACTGGCTGCAAGAACTGATGAACCTCCGCTGCAAATCGAAGCCGGTGTTGCGGTTACGCTGTTCATGGTAAGCGTCTGCCCAACTGTAATTGTAGCTGTTGCTGTATTTACGCAACCGTTGGCTCCTGTACCGGTTACGGTGTAGGTTGTTGTAGCTGTCGGGTTAGCAGAAACTACAGCTCCTGTAGAAGGTGTAAGAGCTGTTGTGGGCAACCAAGTATAGGTAGCTGCTCCGCCGGCTGTAATGGTAACTGGGCTTCCGCCGGGCAAACAGATAAGTCCGCTTGCTGGTGTAGCAGTTACTGTGGGCAAACCATTTACGGTAATTGCTACAGTTACAGTTGCGGTTGATGAACAGCCATCGTTAATTGTTAACGTGTATGTTCCTGTTGCAGCTGTTGTAGCGGCCGAAATAGTTGGGTTCTGGCTGCTGGAGGTAAAGCTGTTGGGGCCAGACCAAGAGTAGGTGAACGGAGAACCGCCGCCAACTGCATTACCATTAAGTGTAATGTTTGAACCTGCGCAAACTGTTGCAGCCGGGCTTGCCGACGCAGTTGCACTAAGCGCTGAACCTGCTGTAATGGCTACAGTTTGTGTAGATGTACAACCGCCGTTTGAGGCAGTTACAGTGTAGGTTGTTGATGCTGTTACAGCAGATGCAAGCGGATTGCTTATTGCAGTGTTGTTCAGGAATGTAGCGGGAGACCATGTATAGGTAGGTGTTCCGCCGCTCGGCGACCAGCGATAACCGTCGGGAACAGTTACAGTCCAGGTAACGTTGTTGCGGCCTGGCGCTACAACCGCAGTAGTACCGGCAGCATTCTGGATACCTTGAACCGCAGCGTTATTTCCTGTAGAGCTTGTAGTGTGCGCTTCAATTACGTTGGTGCTTTCAAAAATCACCACCTGTGTAGTAAAGCTGCCTACAGCAGAGTAGAAGTTACCAGCAGTCCAGTTAACAACCAAACGGCGGTTGGGAGCTGTTCCGGTTACAAAGTAATTGATGGTTCCCGCAGTACGGAAGTCCATATCAGTGCATACTGGTCCAATTACCGGACGGGGAGCAAAGGCAGAAGGCCACGTATTGTAGTAACCGGTAAATGTATTGGGAACACCTGCACCAAGTACCATAAATCCGTTGCTGGAAACAGCAAATGAACTGTAGCTGGTTCCGAAAAACATAAAGTTAAACGGAATAGCAAGGTTCTGCCAGCCACCGTCATCAAGTGTTCCTGATGAAAGCGGAGTAACGGCTACACCAGCATTGGCGAGTGTTGTTACACCTGAACCGGGGGTGGCGATAAGTGTGTAAGGAATTACAGCACCTGTATATGATGCAGTTGTTGCAGCAGCAGCTTGTAATTGTGAACTGCCGCCGTTACAAATAGATGACGGTGTTGCTGTTACAGCGCTGATGCTGGGCGATTCTGCTACAGTAATTGTAGCTGTTGCCGAGTTCACGCATCCATTGGCATCGGTACCTGTTACTGTGTAGGTTGTGGTTGCTGCAGGGTTGGCTGTTACGTTTGCCCCTGTAGTGGCCGATAAACCAGTTGCCGGTAACCAGGCGTAAGTTGAGGCTGCACTTGCTGTAAGCGATACAGGGCTTCCGCCGGGAACGCAAATTGTTCCTGTTGAAGGTGTAACGGCAACTGCAGGAAGAGCGTTAATGCCTACAGCAAACTGAGCTGTTGTTGCTGATAAACCGCTCGATGTACAAGTAACTGTAACCACATAATATGTTGTAGCGGTAAGCGGTCCGGTTGCTTGTGTGTTCGATGTACCGAGCAATGTGGTATAAGGTCCGCCGCTGGTGGTTGCTGATGCCCACTGATAAGTGATGCCGCCACCAGAAGAAGCTCCGGTAAGTGTAAGTGTAGTTCCTGTGCCCGAACAAACAGATGCAGCACCGGTAATTGTACCTGCTGTAGGTGTTCCGCTGCAACCATTAATAATGTATGCTCCGATATCATTATCCGGTGTGCGGGGAGCACAGTTAAGATCTACAGTAATGTAAGCCGGAGGCGCTGTTCCTGCGCCATTCAGTGCAGTTGCACCTGATGCGAGATCGGATACAGGATTAATAAACGCAGGATCTATTGACACTGAGTTTGCATCCATTCCGGTCATAGCAGCCTGCCAGTTGGCAAGTGTAGTGTAAGTTACCGCTGCTCCAAGACCAATGAAACCTGTAACACCTGCGTCAGCAGCTAAATACAAATCATTGCGATTTGAAACTGTGCCTGTATTACCAATTGCTGTTGCAGTTGGCGATACATATACAAAGTGACGGGCAACACCGGTTTGCGCAGGTGTGAAGTTGGCAAAGATGTTATTTTGTACGGTATAAACCGGACCTGTGGTTGTGCTTACTTCAAAAGCAGCGCTGCTGAGGTTGAGTGAACCCGAACCGTTGATACTTACACTGTTGTTGTAAATTTCATAGGTCTGTGTGGTTGCTCCGCCTGTTCCGCTGATGAAAATACCCCGCAGTGTACGTGTAGCAGAAGCTGCGCCTGTATATCCTGAAGTAATTTCAGAAACCGCGTTGTTGAATACACGCATGGCGTGTGTTCCGGTTGTTGTGTGCGACATCCTAATGCCAGCAATTCCTGTTGTTGATGAGGTACTGCTGTTTCGGATGGTTTGAATTTTGTTATTGCTGATGGTGCTTGTGCCCTGGAAGTTATTAATAACAATACCGTCGGTCTGAGCAGCACTTGCTGTAACGTTGCGGATGCTGTTGTTTGAAATGGTAAATCCGCTCAGGTTGGTGGCTAAAATGCCATAGGTTTGAGCAGTTCCGTTTCCGATATCGTTGGCGGTAGCCGGGTTTCCGATGGTATTGTAGGTAGCGCAGTTGGTGCGGGTAATCTGTGTATTCAGATCAGGGAATGCAGCATTGCCCAATAACTGAATACCGGCATACGCATTGGAGATGCTGAAATCACGGAACGTATTGTTTGAGTTCGCACCGGCTACAGATGTAGGTGTAGTAATTACGTTAGATACAAATCCGCGACTGCCTGTATTTGCACGGTTCATCGTTACGGTAACGTTAGAAATTACGTTGTTGGTGGAACCTTTAGTTGCCGAACTGTTGTAGATACCTACGCCATGATCGACAGTTTGATTTCCAACATTGCCGCGAAGATCAAGGTTGTTTAAGGTTACGTAATCAGCACCAACAAGTCCGAAAATCGGATCTACGTTGCTGGCGAGTGCTGTTGTGCTTGCCTGGTTGGCAATGGCACCATTAGCACCGCTTGCACCGCCATAAGAAACAATAGCTGCGGTAGCTGATTTGGTGAACGTAATGGTGTTTGCTGCGCTGCTACCTGTTACCGGACCTACAAGGATCGGGAAGAAGTTAGAGCCGTTAGCTACAGTTACATCATACTGCGCGTCAATAAGGTTAAAAGTAACTGCACCTGAAATACCGCGATGGTTTACATCAGCAGCTGCTTCATTGAGGTTGCGGTAAGTTTGTCCAACGCCGACATTGTATGTCCCCCCGGCAAGTGCGGTTGGTGCACCGGGTGTAAATCGGAAGTTGTAAGCCGGCCATCGATCACTCTGCAGCGAACTGTTGCCAGTGAAGGCTGAACCGGTAACGGCATCAATATACTGCCCGTTGCCGCCTCCCAAGCTCTTAATACCAATGGAAGCTGATTCTGATGTGTTGATGGTTCCGGTTGGTGCAGCACCATACCAGAACTCAATTACACCGGTTCCTTCGTACAACTTAACCTGATAGTTAATAGTACGTGTGGACGTAAAGTAATACGAAAGTGATGTCCACTGAATCGTACAAACTCGTGTGCCCGGTGTGCCTGTGGTTTGATACACAATGGCAGATGAGCTCAGATCGTCCCACCACGGTGCAAGAATTGCATCATTGGCACTGGTGCTCGTAGCATACAGGTTGGGCGAAAATGCATCAAAAGCATTTTTATTCGCTAAACTCAGCCAACCATTGGTAGATACCGACAGCTGTGTGTACGGTGCCGACAGATAGTTGAACGTAAATCCAATCGGGATGTTTTGCTGAAAAGCATCATCGCCTGTGGCAGTAGAAGTCGTTCCGCCAACAATTGGTGTGTACGTTGCGTTAAACACAGACCGCGTCATAGCGAGCTGCGCCTGCACTGCTGTTGCCGAAACTATAAAAGCTGCCAGCAGGAACAAGCTCTTACATCGAACAGTAAATTTAATCATGTGAGGGTTTGATTATGATTACTTAATGTTGCCCGGACAGATTTCCGGGAACTTTATATATTGTAAAGATGTGAATTAACATTGAGTTTTTAACGTTAGATGTTCTTTTTGTGCAAGAAATTCAATCTTTACTGCAGCCGAACACAGTGTTTAAATCAAGACATCGGAATTAAAAAACGCTCCAAATATTGGATAATTAATGCAGAATGACATTCGTCAAATTGCTCAGTTACTCCATCAGTAATACATATTTAGCTGCTAAAACAAATTTTCATAATGGGTGCATTCTTCTTTTCTGCGTATTGAAACAGTTAAAAAAGCATACAAAACGAGCCTGATTTCCTCAAGTTCAAAACCAGTATCGTTTTAGTGCAGATATGTATCTTGCAAAGTACAATAAGGCGCTATGTCAAATACTTCCCTCATTTTTGTTTACAATGCTGATGCAAAACTCACCAGTGCCGCACTTGATTTTTTGCATAAAATAGTTTCCCCTTCTACATACCAGTGTAAACTCTGCGGCATTACCTACGGCAACTTTTCGATGGTGAAGAAATGGAAGGATTTCATCGCCACATTACCGCTGCCGGTAAAATTCCTTCACCGCGATGAATGGCTGCAACTTACGGGAAGAAAGGATGATACGTTTCCTGCTGCATTTTTGCAACGCGGAAATAATCACAGTGAATGGATTGATGCGCAGCAGATGAATGCGTACAATTTAGAAGGGCTTATGACATTCATCCGCGAAAAACACAGTGAACTTATCGACAATACTCATTTGTCAGAATAATAGTTCGTAAGTATTTTTTCGATTTGCTTTTTTATTCCTATCGGTATATGCCGGGCTTTCGAAATGCAATAGAGAAGGTTATGATATTCTTCGGCTGTTAGAATATCCTTTTCTTCTGTTAAACCCGACTCGATATACTTCTCTGTAAAATAGATGATTTCTTTTTTGAAAACCTGCGATTTATTTATGTCAATAAATGTGTTTCTCGAAAAGGAAAACCCATTGTTCCCAATTACCTTATGAGCCGGAAAAACATACGAGTGAATATTATTTTCATCTTCCCGAAGACAAGTATTCCCAGTATTAAGTAATCGCTCAGGAATATGATCTTTTGACGTAGTAAGAGATACCAGAAGATAACTTTCGTCAACCTTGTGCAAAACAATCAGGTATTTATTTCGCTCTGCATACGCTTCCCCAAAGTCAAAGTTTTTGATATATAAAATGCGTTGAGGAAAGAACATAAGATATGCTAATCATTAAAAAGAAAGGCTTTCAAAAAATGAGTCAAAGTTTTTTTTCTTTTCCGCAGTGTTCAGCAACGTAGAAAAATCAACCAAAAAATCGGTTACGTTTGGCTCATCATCTGCAAAATTGATATTGTGCTTTTCTTTCGTGTAAAGCCAGGGAGAATTGGCTGAGTGCGTATGATCTACTAGCTCTTGTGGCTGTTTTGACCCATACTCCTGCACAATTTTTTCGAGTAGCTCAAGCTCAAATTCAGTAAATAGATTTTCATTGAACCGATAGGTTGGATGAGGAGATATTTTTACCCAGTTTCGGTTTGAGCCATTATTAATTTGAATAAACCCATTGAAATGCCCCCCCTGATAACGCAATGAACTCCATACATCAGTTGCCAGAGGGCCCATTTTAGCTACTTTATACTCAAGCCCGGTTACCGGCATCCCTATCTCTTTTATTGATTGTTCATCGAGAATATAAAGGAGTTTCGAAAGTTTAAGTAAAAACAAATCGGGTATTCTGGCTGCTAAAAATGCAATGGAGTTCCCCACTTTCTGGAAAACTTCGTCGTTCTGGAATGAAACCGGATGAAAATTTTTAGTCCCTTGAATGAGCATGTAGCTTTATTCGGAAAATAATATTTGTGAAACAGCGCAAAGCACTTCTCTTTTATTCGAGAAATCAAACCTCAACAAGTTTACTTCACACCACAAATATACATCATTCACTAGCCTTTGTCAAGCAAAAAACTTCTAAAACGCCATTTTGAAACCCCGTGTAAAAATTTGTAAAACAATTGTTTGTGTAAAATGCGGGGCGCATTAACAACCATAACCAACAACAATGGGATGACGATATTCGCATTACCAATTTCATAACTCCAAATTAGCATCTGTTATAGCCTGTTTCTTTTATCTTTACAGGAGAACCCTTTTGAATCTGATGCGCCAGCTTTATATCCTCCTGCTTTTTGTTACTGCTCTTGCTGTTCCGGCACGCGCACAAATCACCGATAATTTCGGCGATGGCGATTTCACCAATAATCCAACCTGGAGCGGCGACAACTCTATGTTTCTGGTAAATGCCGGATTTCAGTTGCAGCTTAACGGCGCCGCTGCCGATACATCATACCTCTCCATGGCATCGCCTTTCATCAGCAATGCTGAATGGCAGTTCTGGATTCGCCTCAATTTTGCGCCTTCCGATAACAACTATGCCCGGTTCTACATTGTGTCTGACGTTACAAACCTCTACGGCCCTGTAAATGGCTACTATGTGCGCCTCGGCGAAAACGGCGCATTCGATAGTGTTGATCTCTGGGAACAATCGGGTTCAACACACACAAAAATTATCGACGGCATTCCCGCGCATTGTGCCGCTTCAAACAATGTACTGCGCATTAAAGTAACACGCGATAATGCCGGACTCTGGAACCTCTACTCCGATACAATCGGCGGCAACAGCTTCCTGCCCGAAGGCTCCGTAACCGATCTCACACACACTACAAGCAATTACATGGGCGTGTGGTGCAAATACACCGTTTCAAACATTACCCGTTTTTATTTTGATGATGTATATGCAGGCCCCATTCAGGTTGATACCACCGCTCCGCAACTTGTTTCGGCAACACCGCTTTCTGCAACACAACTCGATGTATTGTTTAACGAACCGGTTGATCTTGCAACATCACAGATCCTGCTTAATTACAGTGTAAACAACAGCATCGGAAACCCGGCAACTGCAATCCGCGATGGCTCAAATCCTTCGCTAGTGCATCTTACATTTACAAACAACTTTGTAAATGCAGTTCCCAACACACTTACTGTAATTAACGTTCAGGATTTAAGCACCAATGCAATTACCTCTGCAACTGCAAACTTTACATGGTTTGCAACAATTGCCGCCGGTTTTCGAGATGTAGTGATTAACGAAATAATGGCCGATCCCTCGCCGCAAATAGGTTTGCCAAATGCAGAGTTTGTAGAATTGCATAACCCAACTGCAAACAATTTCAACCTCAGCGGCTGGACACTCACCGACGGTTCTTCAACAGCAACACTCGGCAGTCATGTATTGCCCGGAGGCGGTTACGTAATTCTCTGCGCAGCCGCTGATACTGCATTGTTCAGTCCGCTCGGACCAACGCTCGGCCTCAGTAGTTTTCCTTCCATCAACAACAGCGGCGACTTGCTGGCACTCTTTAACGGCAGCACAGCAATAGACTCAGTACGATTCGACATCAGCTGGTACCGCGACGGATCAAAAGACGATGGCGGCTGGACACTGGAGCTGATCAGCCCCGCAATTGGCGGAGGCTGTGCGCCTTCGGGAAATTGGATTGCATCAACCAATTCGCTTGGCGGAACACCCGGTTTGCAAAACAGCGTATTCAATAATTCGCCCGATGTTACTGCTCCGCAGTTGCTCTATGTTTTTGCAACCGACAGCACACACGTTTTACTTTGTTTCAGCGAAGCCATTGACCCCGCACAACTTACATCACTCAGCAATTACAGCATCAGCAATGCAATAGGCACGCCGATTGCGCTGAGCTACGATACCGCCACATTACAATGCGTTACACTCACAACAGCATCGGCCTTGCAAAATCTTGTTACCTATACCGTAACACTAAGCAACCTTGCCGACTGTGCCGGAAACAGTGCAAGCCCAAACACAGGCACATTCACATTATACATTGTGCAGCCGTATGATGTTGTGATTAATGAAATCATGGCCGATCCTGATCCTCCGCAGGATTTACCCAATCAGGAATACGTTGAATTGCACAACACAACACCTTATCTCATTTATCTCGAAAACTGGGAGTTCACCGTTGGCAGCAATACACAAACGCTTCCCGCAGCATGGATACCGCCCAACGGCTACATTGCAATTGTAGATGATGCAGCGCCGGTTCAGTTCGGCAGTATCAATCTTGCTGTGCTCAGCAGTTTTCCGTCTGTCACAAACACCTCCGGAACAATTACACTGCGCACTAACCGCGGACTTTTGCAGCACACCGTAAGCTATGATGATAGCTGGTATGTTGATGCTGCAAAAGCAAACGGAGGCTGGTCGCTCGAACAGATTGACCCGCTTAACCCGTGTGCCGGTGCAAACAACTGGCGCGCTGCAGCTACAATTGATGGCGGTACTCCGGGCTTGCAGAACAGTAACTATGCTGCAAACCCCGATGCCATTGCTCCGCGGCTTCTGCGCGTTTCGGTCTTTACTGCCGATAGTATTCGCCTGTTTTTCTCTGAGCCGCTCGACAGCATCAGCGCCGGTGATCCGCAGCGCTACAGCATCAGCAACGGAATCGGCACACCGTTCAGCGTACATCCCGTAGCGCCTGATTTCAGCCGCGTTGATCTTAAACTCAGTTCGCTGCTTGTGCCGGGGGTGATTTACACAGCAACTGTTAGTTCGCAACTAACTGATTGCGTCGGAAATGCCGTAAGCAATTCAACAGCACAATTTGCACTGCCCGAACCGGTTGCCGCAAACGATATTGTTATCAATGAAATTCTGCCCGATCCGCTTGATGGAGGAGTTGACTTTGTTGAGCTCTATAACCGTTCGCAAAAAGTAATAGATCTCGGCTCACTTGTCCTCTGCACGCAGGATACAGTGGCAAACATTCTCGAAGAAATTAATGCTATTGCACCCGACGGCTTTCTGCTTTTCCCCGGGCAATATGTTGTCCTCAGCGAAGACGGAAATGCTGTTGCAGGACAATATCCGGCATCGGTAAACCGCGATCAGCTGCTGGATATGGACAATATTCCGTCTATGAATATTGATGGTGATATTGTAATAATTGCTGATACCGGTTTCCGCATCATAGATCGGCTGGTGTATTCATCAGACTGGCATTTTCCGCTGCTCGATGAAACAAAAGGAGTTACGCTTGAGCGTATCGACACCGAGCGTTCAACACAGGATGGCACCAACTGGCATTCGGCAGCACAAACATCAGGATTCGGAACACCGACACAGAAAAACTCGCAGTACAGTGCAGCTCCGGCCGATGACGGTGCAGTAACATTAGGCAATACTATTTTCTCGCCCGATAACAATGGCTTTGAGGATGTGCTCAACATCACGTATATGTTTGATCGTCCGGGATATGTTGCCAGCATTACCATTTACGATGAGCGTGGCCGTTTGGTGCGTACACTCATCCGCAGTGAACTGTTGGGAACAGAGGGCGGAACTTATTCGTGGGATGGGATAATGGACGATCGTTCAAAAGCCCGTGCCGGCGTTTATGTTGTTTACTTCGAAGCGTTCAACCCGAACGGCGATGTAAAACGATATAAAAAAGCCTGTGTTTTAGCTGAGCAGTTATAAAGATTACCTCTGAAAATTCCCCGTTGCAAATCCTTTTTTCATCGCATTCACAAGGTTGCTTGTCGGAAATGATACCGGCAGCCGGGGCAAAATGTTAACTTCGCGCCGACTCAAAAATAGTTGCATGGAATTTCAGAACCTTCTTACAGCAAGTGCAGACGGTATTTGCACCATCACCATCAATCGCCCCGACAAACTTAATGCGCTCAATCAGGCAACCCTGGGAGAGCTTCAAACTGCTATACAGGCTGCAAAAGCAGATGCTGCTGTAAAAGGCATCATTATTACCGGTTCTGGCCCGAAAGCATTTGTTGCCGGAGCGGATATTTCGGAGTTCACCGATCTTGATGCACCGTCAGGAACAATATTTGCCGCAGCCGGTCATACCATCTATAAAGAAATTGAGTTGTGTCCGAAACCGGTTATTGCTGCTGTAAATGGCTTTGCACTTGGCGGAGGCTGTGAACTTGCGATGGCTTGTCACATTCGCGTAGCTGCCGAAAATGCAAAATTCGGTCAGCCCGAAGTAAATCTTGGTTTGATTCCGGGCTATGCCGGTACACAGCGTCTGGTTCAGCTTATCGGCAAAGGAAAAGCATTGGAGATGCTCATGACAGCTGATTTGATTGATGCAAATGAAGCGTACCGCCTTGGCTTAGCCAATTATGTGGTTCCGGCTGATCAGCTTATTTCAAAAGCCAGCGAAATACTCCAAAAGATATTTACAAAAGCACCACTTGCAATTGCAGAAGTCATTCGCTGCGTAGATGCGTATTACGCCGATGGCGTTGATGGTTTCCGTTTTGAACAGGAAGCTTTTGGCCGTTGCTGCGATACTGCCGATTTCCGCGAAGGAGCAGGCGCTTTCCTTGAGAAACGGAAAGCTGCTTTTACCGGAAAATAATTGCGATTATAAAATTAAAGCGGGCATCTCCACTTTGGATTTGCCCGCTTTTAACTATATGCAGGGCATCTCTTAGTGCCTGTTAAAATTCGTTTTTGAGATTTGTTATGAGCAGATTTTTTCTCATCCTGCGTTCCATTTTTCGCCAACCTCGGCAATTCTGACGGGATCAATATTGACTTAAAAGGATTGAGCGAAAAACGGGCTGTTCCTGATGTATTGTTTGTGAATAAACAATGCGCACCGACATCTGAAAACAAAACAGCCTCATCGCGCAGGGTAGCGGATGAGGCTGTTTTATGAGTTCAGAATACTTGCTTAGTCTTCTTTGTAGAATGTTTTCTCTTCGTCTTTATCAAAGAAGAAGCTGAGGTTTTCGTACTTCGCAATGAATGCACGGAATTCAGCAGAGCTGGCAAACTCTTCGGTGATGTTATCAGTAACGCCTTTGAGTTTGATACGGTCTTCGCCTTTTACTTCCATCTTGTAGATGTAGTATTTAGCATCAGATGAAGAACCTTCTTCACGAACGTTGAGGTACTGGTTGGCACCTACTTTTGAAGTGAAACCGATATAAATGGTCGGCTCGTCTTCGCTGTTCAGTTTCTTTTTGGTGATGCGGTACTGATTGCCGTCGGATTTAATATCATAGATATAATCTTCTGAAGATTTTTCTGTGTATTTGCCGAGCAGAGCCTTATCTACTTTTCCGTTTGAGGCATCATCAACAGGAACTTTGGACTCGTAGGGACAGCCCATAAAGGTGAAGCTGAGCGCTCCAACCAATGCAATAAATTTGAAAGCTTTCATGCGGTTTAAGGTGTTGTTAAAGTTGAAACGAATATAAGTGATTTTTTGTGGCGCAGTTTATTTTGTATGCGCCCGGATCATTTTACAAATTCCAGGCCAATTGCCCCGGAATGAAATAATCGTTGCGGTTTTTCAGTGTTTTAAGGCATGTCTGTGGTTTTTGCGGCGTTTGGAGTAATTGTTTATAGGGATTAATACCTACAAATAACCGTATAGGTTTCTTCCGGTATTACGTGAAGAATAAGACCGCCGCTAACAAAAAGTAACCCGGCCGAAGCAATTATTTCATGTTATTAACATAAAAACTTGTAAAAAAACGGTTTACGATTGCCGTTAACAGCCGGTTTTCACGGAATTTCGCAGGATAAGGTCGCCAAATTGAGTTCACTGAAACGTCTTGCCGGGCAAACCGCCGTTTACGGGCTGAGTACTATTCTCGGCCGGATGCTCAATTATGCGCTGGTGCCGTTTTACACCTACATTTTTGATGTACCGGCTGTTTACGGGCTTAACAATGAGTTTTATGCCTACATCTCGTTTCTGAATATCGTTTTTACCTACGGTATGGAAACGGCGCTGTTCAACTTTTCGAGCACCGAACCCAACCGCGAACGGGTGTACACAACCGCCCTGCGCTCAGTACTGGTCTCTACACTTTTTCTGGCATTGCCGCTGCTGGTTTTTGCAGAACCGCTGGCCGAACTGATGCGCTATCCCGATTATGCCGGGTTTGTTTGGATGGCGGTTGGCATTGTAGTTACCGATGCACTTACTGCTATTCCGTTTGCCAAACTCCGTCTCGAAGGCCGCCCCGGACGATTTGCCAAACTTAAACTGCTCAACATCGGCATCAATCTCGTTATCAATTTCTTTTTCATCGGACTTTGCAAATGGGCTTATACCAAGGATCCGAGCAGTTTTTTCGGTTCGCTGTACGATCCCGAAATTGGAATCGGCTACGCATTTGTGGCCAACCTTGTAGCTAATGCCGTTGTACTTCTGCTCCTGCTTCCCGAGCTGCGCCGCATTGATATTGGCTTCGACCCCGAGCTCTGGCGGCGCATGATCCGCTATGCAATGCCGCTGCTGGTTGTTGGTTTGGCCGGCATGGTAAACGAAACCCTCGACCGCATTCTGCTCAAATACATGCTGCCCGAAGGAACCGGCGAAACGGCTGTAGGTATTTACGGTGCCTGCTATAAAATTTCTATCCTCATGGCTATTTTCAGGCAGGCGTTCCAGTATGCTGCCGAGCCTTTTTTCTTTTCGCAACGCAATGCCGGAAATGCGCGGGATATGTATGCAAAAGTGATGACCATTTTTGTTGTGGCCTGCTCACTGATCTTTCTCGGCACTACTCTCAATCTCTCGTGGATACAGTATTTCATAGGGCCGCAGTTCAGAGCCGGACTTGCTGTTGTGCCCATCCTTTTGCTTGCTAATTTATTCCTCGGCATTTATTTCAACCTCAGCATTTGGTATAAACTCACCGGCCGCACCCGTTCCGGAATGTGGATTACACTGGCCGGAGCCATAATTACTCTTACACTCAACTTCATCTGGATTCCCTCTTCCTCGCAGTGGTTTGGCGGCTATATGGGCTCGGCCTGGGCTACTTTGCTTTGCTACGGCACAATGATGGTGCTTTCGTATTATGCCGGACAGAAACATTTTCCCGTGCCGTATGCTGTAACGCGCAGCATTGGATACATCTTGCTGGCTATAGTGCTTTATGTGGCCGGAACCTTTATTGATCCTGATTCGCAGTGGGTGAGTTTGCTGCTCCGCAATGCTTTGCTGATTCCGTTTGTGGCTGTTGTATGGGTGCTCGAAAAGCCCCGGCAGTGGTTTGCCGCAAAACCTGTACAACCTGAAAAACCGCTACCTTCGTGACAATGCTGAACGTAAAAATCATTAACCGCTCAAAGCACGCATTACCCGAATACGCCACCGAACAATCGGCTGGACTCGACCTGCGCGCTAATCTGAATACGCCTGTAGAACTTGCGCCTCTTGAACGAGCAATGATTCCGACAGGACTTTCGCTCGAACTACCGGCCGGATTTGAAGCACAGGTGCGCCCGCGAAGCGGACTGGCCGCAAAGCACGGAATCACGGTGCTCAACAGTCCGGGAACTATTGATGCCGATTATCGCGGAGAGGTGAATGTAATTCTCGTTAACCTCTCCAATCAAGCATTTACAATAAACGACGGCGAACGAATTGCACAGCTTGTTGTTGCCCGCCACGAACGCGTGGTTTGGGAAAACACCGAAGTGCTGAGCGAAACAGAACGCGGCGAAGGCGGATTCGGACACACCGGCCGCGCATAAACAACGTAAATCATTCACCCTGCTGTTACAGCTTAAAATAAGATAACCGAGGATATGAAAATTATTGTTCCCATGGCGGGCATGGGCAAGCGCATGCGCCCGCACACACTTACAGTTCCAAAGCCGCTTGTACAGGTGGCCGGAAAACCAATTGTTCAGCGTTTGGTTGAAGACATTGCCAAAGTTTGCAACGAACCGCTCGAAGAAGTGGCGTTCATTATCGGACCAACTTTTGGCAAAGAAGTTGAAACCATGCTCATCAATGTTGCCCAATCGCTGGGCGCAAAAGGAAGCATCTGGTATCAGGAAGAAGCACACGGAACGGCTCATGCTATTATGTGCGCTGAACAAGTGCTCGACGGAAAAGTAGTGGTGGCTTTTGCCGACACACTCTTCAAAGCCGATTTTAAAATGGATACGGCTCAGGAAGGAATTATCTGGGTACAGAAAATTGATGATCCCCGCGCATTCGGTGTTGTTAAACTGGATGCAAACGGCGTGATTACCGATTTTGTGGAGAAACCACAAGAGTTCGTTTCTGATCTCGCTATCATTGGCATTTATTATTTCAAAGATGGTGCTTATCTGAAACGCGAACTGCAATACCTGCTCGATAATAATATCCGCGAGAAAGGGGAGTTTCAGCTTACCAATGCACTTGAAAACATGAAACGTCAGGGTGTGAAATTTACACCCGGTAAAGTAAGCGAGTGGCTCGACTGCGGAAACAAAGACGCAACGGTTTATACCAATCAGCGCGTACTTGAATTTGATAAAGGCGATCCGCGTCTTACGCCGTCTAAAATGACTGTCGAAAACAGCACAATCATTCAGCCCTGTTTCATTGGCGAAAATGTTGTGCTTCGCAATGCCGTGGTTGGTCCGCACGTTTCTGTTGGAGCCGGCTCGGTTATCGAGGGCAGTGTAGTGAGCAACAGCATTGTGCAACAGTTTTCGACACTGCGCAATGTAGTTGTTGCCAACTCAATGGTAGGCAGTTTTGCAACTGTATCGGGTCGTGCGCTTGATCTTAGTGTTGGTGATTATAATGTTTATCAGTAATGATGAAACAACTGTGTTTTCTGTTCGTGATACTGGCCGCAGTTGCAGCCGGAAGCTGCCGCACACAATCGGCTGCGGATAACAATGTGCGTACAGGAAAAGCAGACCGGCAGAAAGAAGACACAGTAGCTGCGCGCAAAACCGCGAAGCAGGCGAAAGAAGAAGCTGTGTTTATTGACGGATGTACTGAACGTATCATCGGCAATCAGCAAAAAGCACTCATGGCTTTTCGTGAAGTGCTGGAACTGAATCCGTCCAATGCTGCAGCCAACTACGAACTTGCCGGTATTTACCGCGATCAGAAACAGCCCGACCGTGCGCTGAAATATGCCATGCGTGCCGATTCGCTGCATCCCGAAAACGATTGGTACAAACTGCGTCATGCACAAATACTGAGTGATCTGGGACAGCACGAAAAAGCAATGAAGCTGATGAAGCAGCTTGCCGAGCGGCATCCCGGAAAAGCATTCTGGCAATATGAATATGCAGCCGCACAACTTCGTGCGGGCGACAGTAAGTCGGCACTTACAACTTACGACCGCATCGAAAAATTAGAAGGCAAATCAGATACGCTGGCGGTTCGCCGCATTGCGGTTTACAAAGCAACCGGCGATAATGCGGCAATAGTGAAAGTGCTCGAAGATCAGATTACTGCCGCGCCCCGCAACGAGCGGAACTACATTGTGCTGGCCGATGAATATGTGCGTCAGGAAAATCAGGCAGCTGCAACGCGCACGCAAGAACGCCGCGCCGCTGCTTTTCCTTCGGGCGCTGCTGCACAACTTGATCTGGCTTTGTTGCAGCGTGCAGCGGGTAAAAACCGCGAAGCATTCCGCACCGCTGTAAACGGCTTTTCGATTCCGGCCGAGGAAGAACGCAAAGCGCAACTCCTGCAAACCTGGTATCCCGGCGGCGATTCACTAAAGCTTGGTGCAGCAGATCTTGCCGAAGCCGATACGCTCTGCGCCATTCTGCGCCGCGTGCATCCCGATTATGCCGGAAGCTGGGCAGCATCAGCTGTTTTCCTTAAACAACGTAATAATATTCTTGAAGCCCGCGAAGCCTGCCGCAAAGCAATTATGCTCGACAAAGGCCCGTGGCTGCCGTGGAAAATGCTGCTCGAATTCAACAATATGCTTGGCGATAATGCAGCACAGCTCCGCGAAAGCCGCGAAGCAACAGAGCTGTTTCCGCAGCAACCTTTAACATGGTTGTATTATGGATCACAACTCATGCTGGAGAAAAAGTACCGCGAAGCCATTGATCCGCTTGAAACCGGAGCTTCGTATGTGTATGAAGATCCTGAGCTGGAATTGAAATTTCGGTATCGGATTATAGATGCATACCGCGAAACCGGCGACGAAAAAGAAGTGGTGAATATCTGTAAACGCATGATAAAACACTTCCCCGAAAACAATACATTTATTTATGAACTTTGTGCAAGCTACTCACGTCAGCGCATTGAACTTGCCGATGCACAGGAACGCATGAATGCACTTTGTGTCGCCAATCCGAATAATGCAACATTCTTCTCGCTGCTTGGTTATATCGACTATCAGCTTTCTGAATACACTGTTGCACTGCAGCATTTGCAGCAGGCACTCAAACTCAATGCCAGCGATCCTCTCACCAACGAACGCATGGGCGATTTACAGTTAGCGCTCGAAAACAAAGACGAGGCAGTGCGCTACTGGAAAATTGCAAAAGCAAAAGGCAGCACATCGCCCAACCTCGATCAGAAAATAAACACCCGGGGCGCAAAGCCCAATTAAAATGCACAACCCGATGCGCATTACCTCTGCATTGTTGCTCATCTTTCTTGCCGCGTTTTCAACAGCAAACACATCTTGTGGAGGCCGTAAAAAGGTGGTGACTTCCGACACAACCGCAACACAACCACAAACAGGATGCAAGATTGATTTCAAACTTCCAAAAGTTCTCGCTGCCGAAATGGCTGCAAAAGAAATGAAGTTTGAATGGCTGACTGCTAAACTCGACTGCGAAGCCGATGTTGACAGTTCGCACGTTGCTTTTGATGTTAATGTGCGCATTCGCCGCGATAGTATAATCTGGCTGAACATTACAGATCCGGCTATTGGCATTCGTGTTGCCCGTGTACTCATCACAGCCGACTCTGTGAAGTTTGTAAATTCTCTCAACAACACCTGCTTTAAAGGCGATTTCGCTTACCTCAGTCAGCTCCTGCAAACGGATGTTGATTTTGATATGATGCAGTCGCTGCTTGTTGGAAACAGCGTTGCATTTTACAACGACGATGAAAAACTGAAAGCGCAGGCCGACAAACAAAACTGTCATTACATTTTAAGTACCGTCCGCAAGCGCCGCCTGAAGCGTGTTGAAGAAGGGAAATCCCAGCCTGAAGAGCCGCTGCAAACACTTACGCTTGATCCGCTCACGTTTAAAATTCTGAATGTGTTCTTTATTGATGCCCAGTTACGCTCGTTCAAAGCCGAGTATTCAGAATTTTCGGAAGAAGGCGGAATACTTTTTCCGCACAAAGCAACGTTTCTTGCTAAAGGCGTTCAAAAAACAGCACAGATAAAAACAAGCTATCGCAAGATAACGCTGAATGAACCGCAACAATTTCCATTCAACTTTCCCGATGACTGCACTCCGATCAACGTCAATCAGCCCGGCAAGCAGTAAGCTGCTGTTTGTGGCTGTAATTTTGTTTGCTGTTGCACTTGCAACTGCGCCGGTGGTTTATGCGCAGAAGAAAACGAGCAAGAAGAAAACGCCTGCAAAAAAAGAAACCACTACCAACAAAAGTTCACTGCAGCAGAAAAAGCAGAAACTTCAGTCGGATATAGATTTCACCAATAAACTGCTGAGTGAAACCCGGCAGAACAAAAAGCTTTCGCTGAGTCAGCTTGCCGCACTCAATCAAAAAATAGAAGCCCGCGAAAGCTTAATCAACACAATCAGCGGCGAGCTTACAGATCTTGAAAAACAGATCAGCGAGCGCCAAAACAATATTCGCCAGCTTACAAAGTCGGATTCCATTTTGCGCGAAGAGTACAAGCAAATGATTCAGTTTGCCTGGCGCAACCGCAATTCCAATCAGCGCATGATGTTTTTGTTTTCGGCAGGCAGTTTTAATCAGTCCTACAAGCGCATGATTTATCTGCGCCAGCTAAATCTCCGCCGCAAAGCAAAAGCCGGCGAAATTGCAACCAACCGCGAAGCACTGAACGACGAAGTACAATCGCTCGATACAGAACGAAGCGAAAAGAAAACGCTGCTGAGTAGCGAAAACGAAGAGAAGAACGAGCTTGCCGGAGAGAAAGAAGAAAAACAGAAAACATTTGCCAGTCTTCAGGAAAAAGAAAAACAACTGAAAGACGATCTCGACAAAAAGAAAAAACAGGCAGCACAAACCGATGCTGCAATTCAGAACTTGATTGCCGCCGAAGCCACCCGCGCTGCCGAAAAAGCAAGAAAAGAAGCTGAGAAAAAAGCACAGAAGAAAACAGATCCCGTTGTTAAAACTACACCCGGAAAGCCCGGAGAAACTGGCAATACACCAGCAAAGCCCGGCGAAAAACCACCGGCGAAAGCCGAACCTGCAAAAATTGAAATCAGCCCCGAAGAAAAAATTGTAGGCAACAGCTTCCTCAACAACAGAGGTTCGCTGCCGTGGCCTGTTGCACAGGGTACAATTATCGAACGCTTCGGAACGCACCCGCATCCGGTGCTGCCGAAAGTAATGGTAAACAACAACGGTCTCGACATTGCCACAACGCGCGGCGCTCAGGCACGTTCGGTTTTCGACGGAGAAGTAACCGGGATTACAAATATTCCCGGTGCCGGCTGGTTAGTAATTATTCGTCACGGCGAATACCTTTCTGTTTATGCCAACCTCAACAGCGTATCTGTAAAAACCGGCGACAAAGTAAAAACCAAACAAGCTATCGGCACCATTTCAGATAACGACGAAGGACAAGCCGTGCTGCATTTTGAAGTGTGGAAAAGCGGTGTTGGGAAAATGGATCCGGAGGGTTGGATTGCGCGGAAGGGGTGAGGACGTTTAAGACCTTTCTCCTTGATCTGTAGCGCTATAAATGGGATTCCATTCTAAAAAAGACTTAATTAACACGCTGTGGTTAAATAAATAATTACATTGCATTGGTAAAAGACAGATTATTATCTTAACTTTTATCATTAAAAATAAGACTATGCTTTATAACAAGTCTCCCGAACGCGAGCAAATAAATCATTTTCGATTATTTGTCAAGTCATGTTTAGATGGTGAGTTAAAATACGCAGGCATTGTAAATGATGTTATTAAAGAGGCAAGGGATTTAGCAAAGGATAAAGAAAAGATATATAGTATTTCTAGATCTTATTTCGCTGTTATTCAACTGCTAAGTGAAAAAGAAAAAGATTTTCTTATCACACACCAAAGTAATAAATTTACCAATTCTGATTATAATCGTATTCTTGATACTTTAGACAAGAAATACGATGGTCATTATTGGTAAATATGTTTAATTATCTACAAAATACATCTTTTGCGCTTCACCTTGCCCAGTTGAATAAAACGTGGCAACGATCAAGATATAATAGATATTCAGATCCTGCTAAACAAGAATATCATGAAACACTTGAGAGTTTGTTTTTGAAATTAATTGAAATTGACTCTTCTTCTCTTACGCCTGTTGCAATTGATGGGTATAAAATTGCCGCAGATTTTCTCTTTAAAAGTGTTGAATTTTTAGATAGTAGTACTCTTAATCTAATTCCCTTTGAAACTGTTGAGTGCCTCAGTTATGCTTTAGAAGACTGGAGAAAAGAAACGGATAACTTTATTATCGTTACAAATCTGGTAAAGGATTTATCAGGGTATAGTTTTGACCCAACACTAGTTAGACAGGGTAAATATGATCGCCTCTTAGTTGATTTCGATATTACATTCAAATCAAAACTGATACAAATAAATGTCCCTGCTTATCTTTCAAGGGACTATCTGTCAAGTGTTGTTTTATACCATGAATTAGGTCATTTTATAAATGAACAATATAAGGTTTGCGAGTCAATATTTGCTCGCATTGTTGATCTTGATTTAGATATTATTGAGAATAAGGCTCTTTTTGAACATTTTTTTCATTTTGATCGATTAAGATTTGAAAAGTGGAAGGAGCGACGCAATGATCCGGATACAATGAAAAAAATTGAGCGTTTAATGCTATCTTATCTTGGTGAGTACTTTTGTGATCTTTTCTCTGTTCAATACAGTGGAAATAGCTTTCCACAGTATCTTGACTATATTGAACCTGACGCGTCTCAAACATCAACACATCCAAGTAAAAATAGACGTATAGAGCTTATGGAAGCATTTTTAAATGATCGGTCATCATCACCAGCTGCAAAAACATTAATTAATATTTATCAAAATGCATTGCAAAAAATTTTAGGAAAATCATTATCCATTAGGTACACCCTATTAGACAATCAATGCTTCTATGATTTGTTACCAGCTCAAATAGAAAACGAAAAACAATTACATGCTGTTTTTATTCAAGGTTGGGAATGTTGGAGCAAATCAAAACGACACTCAGATATAGACCGGGTCGCATCACTAAAAGAATCACCGATGAGTCGGTATGAAATCATTAATAATTTAATGGAAAAATCCATTGGTAATTTTATTGTGAAACGCGATTGGGAAAAAAATGAGATATGATATTAACTGACACAGAAATTAAAGAACTAATAGATAAGCAAAAACTTACTATACGCCCCCTACTTGATATCAATCAAATAGGTCAAGTAAGTATTGATTTAAGACTTGGGTATGATTTTTTAGTATCTGTGCAAGGAAGAGACCCATATATTAATGCATCACATAATAGTGATAGTAAAGGAGTTTATTCTGTTAATCATTTTTTCCAAGAAACTAGACGACGATTGGGAGAAACTATTCTTTTGTACCCTCAACAGACAGTACTGTCAAGTACATTAGAATATATTCGCCTACCTAAAGATATAATGATGACTATTCACACGAGAAGTTCATATGTCCGACTTGGGATATCTGTAAATACTATAGTACAGCCAGGCTACTGTGGCTGCATTTCACTTGAACTTACAAACACAAATAAAAATACCGTTAACCTAACCGTTGGAGTACCTCTAGTACAGGCTGTATTGCATAGGGTAAGTTCAGAAACAGAATATCTAAAACAAGGCCGAAAGTATATTTGTCAAGTTAGACCCAAAGTGGCAATGATCCACGAAGATTCTGATTTAATTCGGTTGAAACAAATTTGGGAGAGAAGTAAGATATAACTTACGAGTAAAATGAGTTATTGTTATACGAATTATTGACATTATTTAAAAACCAAACAAGCCATCGGCACCATTTCAGATAACGACGAAGGACAAGCCGTGCTGCATTTTGAAGTGTGGAAAAGCGGTGTTGGGAAAATGGATCCGGAGGGTTGGATCGCCCGGAAGGGGTGAGATTTTGCAGTCTGTTTGCACATTAATCATAACAAAAAGCGGTAATCTCTGCAGATTGAGATTACCGCTTTTTATTTATCACATACATACTGTTTTGGCCAGAGATTAAATCATTCTTCTTAACTTAAACCAACTGTTATCCTCTGCAATGAAAACACTCTGGCTGATCCGTCATGCAAAATCATCGTGGCAACTGAATGCGCTGACTGATTTTGAACGCCCGCTCAATGAACGCGGTTACCGCGATGCTTACGAAATGCCGCCGCGTGTGCTTACCGGTATCGCAAAGCCAACACATATTTTGGTAAGTCCTGCCGTGCGCACTTATACAACGGCTATAATAGTAGCCCGGCATCTGCGGATTTCCTCGGCAATGTTTACGCTTTCTCCGCAGCTTTACGAATCAGGTGTGAGTGAATACATGAATGTACTGCGCGAAGTTGAGAATGTACACAACGATGTGATGCTGTTTGGACATAACCCGGTAATTACCGAACTCAGTAACCAACTCAGCGGCGGCACAATCGAAAACATTCCCACCTGCGGCATTGTCAGGCTTGAGTTTGATAGTGCCGACTGGGCGCAGCTCGACCGAAACAAATGCAGGTTGGTAAGCTTTGATTTTCCCAAGAAAAACGGCTCAGAAATCACGAACCGGGATGCCTGAACAGCAATTCCGTCGCGTTAAACAATCGTTAATTCGGCGTGAGTGATTTAATTCGGCTTAATTTTACTTTTGACCGATAAAACGAACCCATTCACCTCAATGCTTAAAAAGAAATTACCATTTATTAGCCGTGATATTAGTTGGCTTTCGTTTAACGAACGTGTTTTACAGGAAGCTGAAGACGATGATAATCCGCTGATCGAGCGTTTACGTTTTCTCGGCATTTACTCCAACAACCGCGATGAATTTTTCCGTGTACGTGTGGCTACGCTTAAACGCATGGGAAAACTCGGCCGCAAAGCCGAGTCGTTGCTGGGAGCGGCGCCTGCTCTTTTACTCTCTCAAATTCAGAAGCGCGTTGTAGCCGCCTCGCATCGTTTCGACCGCATCTACAATAAAATTCTTACCGAGCTTGAAAAGCATCACATCCATATCATTGATGAAAAAGAGCTGAGCAAAGCACAGGGCGAATTTGTAACGGATTTTTTCCGCACCAAAGTAATGCCGTCGCTGTTTCCGATCATGCTCGATAATGCTCCGTCGTTTCCGTATCTCCGTGATCGCTCGGTTTATCTTGTAGCCCGCATGGTAGCTTCGGCTGCCGAAAGTAAGCCGCGCTACGCGCTTATCGAAGTTCCGGCCGATGTGCTTTCGCGATTTGTAGTGCTTCCGCAAAACGGGAAAGAGCAGTACATCATGCTGCTTGATGATGTAATCCGCTTCTGCCTTTCAGAAATATTCCCCGGTTTCGATCCGCGACGCATCTCTGCATACACCATCAAACTCACGCGCGATGCAGAGCTTGATCTGGATACCGATGTCTCAAAAAGCTTTCTCGAAAAAATGTCGGGCGGATTGAAAAGGCGTAAAAAAGGTGTTCCTGTTCGCTTTGTATATGATAAGCAGATGCCGCCCGATATGCTCAAGTATCTGCTGCGTCAGCTCAAAGTAATTCGTACCGATAACATCATTTCCGGCTCACGTTATCACAACTTCAAAGACTTCATCCGTTTCCCTGATCTCGGCCATCCGGAGCTGATCTGGCCCGCCATGCAGCCGCTGCGGCATCCGCGACTGATACGGGGAGAAACGATGTTTGATGTGATTCGCGAAAAAGATCTGGTGCTGCATTATCCGTATCAAACATTCGATCATGTTATTGATCTTCTCCGCGAAGCATCAATTGATCCGAAAGTGAAAAAAATTCAGATTACACTTTATCGTGTAGCTTCAAACTCAAACATTGTAAACGCGCTTATCAATGCCGTGAAAAACGGCAAAGAGGTTGTGGCGATCATGGAGCTTCAGGCAAGGTTTGATGAAGAGAATAATATTTACTGGGCCAATAAACTTCAGGAAGAAGGAGCGCGGGTAATTTTTGGTGTGCCCGGAATCAAAGTGCATTCCAAAATATTCCTCATCACCCGCCGCGAAGAAGGAAAGGTGATTCATTATGCGCATATCGGAACGGGCAATATGAACGAATCAACCGCCCGCATTTATACCGATAAATCGCTCATCACTGCAGATAAACGCATTACAGATGAAGTGGTCAAGATTTTTGAATTTTACCACAACAACCTGAAACCGGGAACCTACAAGCATTTGCTGGTATCGCCATTTACCATGCGCCGAAAGTTTCAAACACTGATTCAGTTCGAAATTGATGAGGCGAAAAAAGGGCGGAAAGCAGCTATGCTGCTGAAAATGAACAATCTTGTCGATCAGGATATGATTCAGCGCCTGTACGATGCCAGTAAGGCCGGTGTTGAAATTACCCTCATCATCAGAGGAACCTGCTCGTTAGTCCCGGGTGTTAAAGGTGTGAGTGAGAACATCAAAGCTATCAGCATTGTAGGACGTTTCCTCGAACATACACGGGTGTTCATTTTTCATCACGGAGGCGATGAAAAGTATTTTATATCTTCGGCCGACTGGATGACGCGTAATCTGGATCACCGCTCGGAAGTAGCTGTGCCCATTTATGACCGCGACAGCCAGCAAGAGCTGAAGGAAATTCTCGGTCTTCAGCTCCGCGACAATCGTAAAGCGAGGCTTATCGGCGGGGTGCGGGAGAATATGTATCTCGAAGTACCGGCCAACGTAAAGCCGCTTAATGCGCAGGAAGCGATTCGCGATTATCTCGGGAAAAAGATTAAGGCTCAGGCCAGATTAACCAAACCCGTTGAAGTTCGCCGCCATTGATATAGGTTCTAACGCCGTCCGTTTGCTCATCGGTAATGTGTATGAGCGCCGCGAAGGCCCGATTTTTAAAAAAGCCGATCTCGTCCGCATTCCGGTTCGGTTAGGTGAAGATGCTTTTTTACACCAAAACATTTCCGAAGCTAAAGCCGACAAGTTGCTGCTGGCAATGAAAGCGTTCAGACATCTGATCGACTTTTACGAAGTAACAGCCCTCAAAGCGTGTGCAACTTCGGCTATGCGCGAAGCAAAAAATGCTGACGAGGTTGTAAAACGCATTCAGAAAGAAACCGGCATTTCTATTGAAGTGATCGACGGCCGCACCGAAGCTGAAATCATTTACGCCAACCACATTGCAGAACATCTGGCTCCCGGACAAGATTACCTTTATATTGATGTGGGCGGCGGAAGTACCGAACTCACACTGTTTTCCAAAAACAGCATTGTAGCTTCGCGTTCGTTCAATATTGGCACTATTCGTTTGCTCAACAACTTGGTGAGCAAAGAACAATGGAACGAATTCCGCGACTGGGTGCGCACCACTACAGCCGATTATCATCCGCTTTCGGCAATTGGTTCGGGCGGCAACATCAACAAGATTTTCAAGATGAGCCGCAAGAAGCAGAACCGTCCGCTTTCTTACGCCAAACTCAAAGAACAGCAAGAGTTTGTAGAATCATTCAGCCTCAAAGAACGCATCGAAGTTCTCGGCCTCAATGCCGACCGCGCCGATGTAATTGTGCCTGCCGGGAAAATTTTCCTCACTGTGATGAAGTCCGCAGATATTACAGAAATCTATGTTCCGCAAATTGGTATGGCCGATGGTTTGATTCATTTGCTGTACGAAAATCATCGCAGCCCGGGTGTAAAAAAACCGCTGGTATTTAGTGAGTGAATGTCGTAACAGAAGCATAAAATAAAGTAGGCATTTTATTCCCCGTCCGTATTTTCTGCGTGTAACTTTGCTGGAAACAAAGAACCATTTTCAACCAATTTGACTTATGGCCTTTATTAAAGACAGCAGCCCGTTTTATTCAGGACGACCGCTTCCGCACGATTTATTTACCGGGCGTGATGAGCAAATTGCGCTTATGGAAAGAACGTTGCGCCAAGTAAGTGCAGGCAAACAACAAGCAGTTTTTCTTACAGGTGAATTTGGCATTGGCAAATCATCCTTTGCCCATGCAACCAGATATATTGCCGAAACCAAGTATAACCTTATCGGCATTCACGTTTTTCTGGGGGGAGCAAAAACAATAGACGATCTTTCGGAAAGAACACTCGAATCGGCCATTGTAACAGAGGCATACAGACCAAAAGCAACCGAACGCATACGCGGAATGCTATCTAAATATGTTGGCAAACAAGCGTTGTTTGGTGTCAATATTAATTTTGATGCACTCAAAAAAGATGCACCAGGCTTATCGCGCGGATTTCTGCCCTTTCTGAAAGAACTTTATAAACGATCACAACCCGATGGTGTGAAGGGTGTTTATCTCATTCTTGATGAAATTAACGGTATTACAAAAAATCCAGACTTCGCTCACTTTATCAAAACCTTTGTTGACAGTAATGCGCTGAGCAAAGATCCGCTTCCGGTTCTTTTATTACTTTGCGGTGTAAATGAACGAAGAGATGAAATGATTGCGCATCACCGGCCAGTCGATAGAATATTTGATATTATTGATCTTCGGACAATGAGCGGTGAGGAGGCAAATCAGTTTTTCAGCAGAACGTTTACAAAAGCTGGGTGCAGTGTCAATCAAAAAGCTCTCGATTTAATGTATGATTATTCTCAGGGACACCCGAAAGCAATGAATATAATTGGCGATAATGTTTTTTGGAAAACACCTTCAACAAACATTGATGTTGCGGCAGCAATTTCGGGCATATATGCAGCAGCCGAAGAAATAGGGAGAAAATTTATTGATTCACAAGTGCTCAATACTATTGAAAGTAAAGACTATCAAAACATTTTGCGTAAAATATCAAAGTCAATCCATACCGAAAGTCTTGTGATAAATAAAAATACTATCATCCCCCTGCTTACTGCTTCCGAAAATTCCAAGCTCAATAATTTGCTTCTCAAACTGAAAAAACAAAACGTTATCCGTCCCGGATTTGAGTCTGGCGAATATATTTTCAACGACCGTCTTGCCCGTCTTTACCTCACAATAAAATTTTCAAGATAATCTGCTGATGATCTTCCTCCGCATCCTTCGCGTTCTCTTCGGAATTTATGCTATCTGCATATTTCTGATTTCACTGTTTGTTTTTCCGCTGCTGTATGCTTTGGTTTTCCTGACTATGCCGGAAAAAAAAGCGCCGCACATTGCACATCAGAAAATTTCACGCGCCTGGGCACGTTACCTGCATGTGTGTTTCTTTCAGCCGGTGAAAATAAAAAATGCTGAAGTAATTGATCCGGCTAAAGCGTATGTGTTTATCGCCAATCACCGTTCGCAGCTTGATATTCCGCTGTTTGCATTAGCCTGCAAAAACACATTTCGTTTTTTGTCGAAAGCCGAGCTTACCAAAATTCCGCTCATGGGTTATGTAATCAGAAAGCTCTACATCACCGTTGATCGCAGCGACCGCAGCGACCGTAACCGAAGCATCGAGAAAATGAAACGTTCGCTCGACGAAGGCATTTCGGTTTTCATTTGTCCCGAAGGCACACGCAACCGAAACGAAGAACCAATCGTTTCCGAGTTTCGCGATGGCTCATTTCGTTTGGCTATTCTCACGCAAACACCGCTTGCTGTGCTCACCGTTTACAATACTGCCGACAGGCTGCATCCGCGCCGCCCGTTCGAAATGTCGGCCGGAGCGCTGTATGCAAAGTGGAGCGAGCCTATTGATACACGCGGCATGACTATAGATGATTTGCCGGCATTGCGCGAACGCATTCATGCACAAATGACTGATGATATTCGGCGGTTTCGTGAAACGGGTGTGTTTTTGTAGGTTTTTGTGGAGTCGCGATGCATCGCGACCCCACAAAAACCCACAAAAGTATCCCCATACTAAAGCTTTGTAAACCCTCTGATGATACGGAATACACCATAAATCACTGGGCCGTAGGTGATAAAATAACTTCCGCCATTGCTGGCCATCATGTAGGTGCCAATGGTAATGATGAGTCCGCCGCCGAGCCAGAGAGCGCCGTAAAGAATATCCTGTTTCCCGTCTGAAACTTCGCCAGTAGTGGTATCGGTTTGTGTGCGCGCCCGGCTGATAATGTCCATAGCCTGCTGATGCGGAATTCCTTTTCCGGTAATGATTTCGTAAATAGTTTGCGGCGCAACACCGCTGCTGACCATTGTTGTGGCTGTGTCCCAGGCATCATCAAGTTGCTTTTGTGTGGGCGGAGATTGCGGGCTGGCCGGTTGTGCTGCGGGCTGTGTTTGTGCAGGCTGCATACCGGCAGGAGCTGCAGCAGCAGGTTGCGGTTGCTGGTTGGCTAATGCCTGCTGTACAAACAATGCTGCATCACTTTGCGGCACGCCGTTTTGCAGTAGTTGTTCATATACCTGTTGCGGCGGAGTTCCGGAGTTGATAAGTTGCAAAGTGTGCGCCCATGCGGCGGCACGATGTTGTTCGGTGAAGGGTTGTTGCATTTGGGGTGGGTATTTTCTGCGGCGAAGATAAGTTGTTTTTGTAGGGGCGCGATGCATCGCGCCCCTACAAAAACAACTTCCAAGGCATTCGTCAAGCAAAAGAAACTTGGTTAACAGATGCGACTGATGATTTTATCACGTTTCTGGCAAACTAATTTCATTTAACTTTTACCATTCCTTTTCAAATGGGTTTATCGTTTGCTTTATTATATCGGCACGTAAAAAAGTACCCATAGCACTATTTTACGTGCTGATATAATAATATTTTCGAAAAATTATTATATTATTTACTAATTTGGCACCATGGATGCCGAAATTCGCTCTAAAATAATAAAGCTTACATCAAAAGAACCTCCTGGCTCAATCCTTCTATCGTCATGGCTTTTGCGAGAGGGTTATGGTTTAAGTTTACAACGTAAATATAAAGCCAGTGGCTGGCTTAAAAGCATTGGAAATGGAGCAATGTAGCGCACGGGTTCGCCGCCGCACATATTAAATGCGGTTTGTGCGCTGCAGCAACAAGCGAAAATGTCAGTACATCCGGCAGGAAAATCTGCCCTTTCCTTGCTTGGTCTATCGCATGATTTAGCGTTGTCGGAAAAAACGCTCATGCTGTTTTCCGACGAAAAAGAACGTCTGCCAAAATGGTTTATCGACTATAATTGGGGCCTTGAAATTCAACACCATTCTACAAATTTTTTAAAAACAGATATTGGCCTTAGCACTTTTTCGTTTCAGGGTAAAGACATAAAAGTATCTGGCCCTTTGCGTGCAGTTATGGAGTGCATATATCTTGCAAAGAATGATGACGACCTTGTGACTTGCTACCAACTGTTAGAAGGACTTAATGCCGAACGTCCGAAAAATGTTCAATCGTTGCTTGAGTATTGCCAATCGGTTAAAGTACTTCGTTTGTTTCTTTATATGGCCCAAAAAGCTGGGCATAAGTGGTTCACGTATTTAAAGATTGATAAAAACCATATTCGTTTAGGGCGGGGCAGCCGCAGTGTACAGGAGGCAAAAGGGGGAATATACATTCCCGAATTTCAAATTATAGTACCTCGAAAATTGTATGATTTATGATAAGCGCCGGATATAAAAATCAGGTGCGGCTTTTGCTTTCTGTGCTACCGGAAATTGCACATGAAAAATGTTTTGCAATGCACGGAGGTACTGCTATAAATTTATTTGTTCGAGATATGCCCAGGTTATCCGTAGATATTGACCTTACTTACACTCCTTTTGAAGACCGGACAACTGCTTTTAAGGAGATTAACATCGCTCTTTCCCGCATCAGTTCGCGTATAGCAACGGTTTTGCCAGATGTGAAAATTGAACACAAAACAGATAATTTGAAACTATTGATAAGACGCAAAGATGCGTTGGTGAAAGTAGAAGTTAATCAGATAGCGCGCGGAACAATTGGCCCGCCGGAGGAGCTAGAATTGTGTCTGAATGCACAAGAAGAATTTGATATGTTCTGTGTAATGCCTGTTGTTCCTTTTGAACAATTGTATGGTGGCAAACTATGTGCAGCACTAGATAGACAACATCCGCGAGATTTGTTTGATGTACGCTATTTTCTTAACCGCAATAAATTTACTCCTGAGTTAATGAAGGGCTTTCTTCTCTGCCTGCTGTCGCATGAAAAGCCTGTACACGAGCTACTTTCCCCAAACAGAAAAGATCAACTCTCTGCATATCAAAATCAGTTTGCGGGTATGACAGCAGAATCTTTCACTTACGAGGACTATCTGAATACCCGAGAAGAAATGATAATGTATTTGCACAAGGCGATATCTCCCGCAATGAAAGACTTCATTATTAGATTTCACAAATTGGAAATAGTATGGAATAGTTACGATTTCTCCGCGTTCCCAGCAATAAAGTGGAAACTGCAAAATATCCAACGGTTAAAGGATGAAAACCCTAATAAATACGCGATTTTTCTTACGGAATTAAATGAAAAATTAGCCCGATTGTAAGGTCTGCGAAAAATTTTGTCTTTTTCGTAAAAATTAAGACTGTTTCTTGTGCAAATCTTGTGCACACAGTTTCGGCGTAAACGCAAAAAAGCCACGCAAGTCGCGTGGCTTTTGGCTCCCCCTCCTGGGCTTCCCGATACTTCGCTTCGCTACGATCGGGATAAACTTCTCGCCCAGAAACTATATAAAAACAAAATCGCCACACGAAAGTGTGGCGATTTTCAGCTCCCCCTCCTGGGCTCGAACCAGGGACCCCATGATTAACAGTCATGTGCTCTAACCAGCTGAGCTAAGGAGGACTGTTTGTTAATTCGGGCTGCAATATTACGCAGTGGAATCAAATTATGCAATACATTTGCAAAAAAATTTACGGCCAATATGAGTTTACTCGTTGTGGGCACGGTAGCTTTTGATGCTATCGAAACCCCTTTCGGCAAAACCGATAAAATCCTGGGTGGCGCGGCTACCTACATCTCCCTTGCAGCCTCTTATTTCACCAAAGACATTGATCTGGTGTCTGTTGTGGGCGGCGATTATCCGCAATCGGCTATCGATATGCTTAAATCGCATGGGATGCGGCTCGACGGGCTGCAGATCAAACAAGACCAGAAATCGTTCTTTTGGTCGGGGCGCTACCATACCGACCTCAATACCCGCGACACGCTGGCTACTGAGCTGAACGTGCTGGCCGATTTCGATCCGGTGCTGCCCGAAAACACCCGCGAATGCGATTTCCTCATGCTGGGCAACCTCATGCCGAAACTGCAAAAGCGTGTAATGGAGCAGCTTACACGCCGCCCCAAGCTTATCGTGCTCGATACGATGAACTTTTGGATGGATACGGCCATTGATGATCTGATCGAGGCTATTGCACAGGTTGACGTGCTCACCATCAACGATTCGGAAGCCCGCCAGCTTTCGGGCGAATACTCGCTGGTGAAAGCGGCTCAGAAAATTCTGGGCATGGGCCCCAAAGTGCTCATTATCAAGAAAGGCGAACACGGCGCATTGCTGTTCAACAACGAACAGGTGTTTTTTGCCCCGGCTTTACCGCTCGAAGACGTGTTTGACCCCACCGGGGCCGGCGACAGCTTTGCAGGCGGCTTTATCGGCTATCTGGCGCAAACCAAAGACATTTCGTTCGACAATATGAAGCGCGCTATCATTTTTGGTTCGGCCATGGCTTCATTTACCGTAGAAAAGTTTGGTGTTGAACGCCTTGTAGGTCTTTCGCAGCAGGAAGTTGATGAACGCGTTCAGGAGTTCATTGATCTCGTACAGTTTGATATTGCGCTGGTATAAACCGGCAGCCTCTTAAGAAACCCGTCTCCGCAGTTATTGCAGGGGCGGGTTTTTTCGGTTAATGAGGCAAATGTATCGGCAGGCGAAGAACAGGCGCGAAAAATTGCGCTGTATCTTCGTAATACGGCTGTTTGCATCGAACAGACTTAAAAACAACAGCCCAAAACTATTTTGACCGGCAACTCACCACTTCATGTTTCACCGCGCACAGGAATTGTGCTGCGGCATTTGCTGGGCTGGGTTTCGCTGCTGGTGTTTGTGGTGTTGTTTTTTCCGCATCCGGGTACAAACAGTGGATTCAGTATTCTTTCTTACATTATCAGTTCGCTGCCGGCGTTGGGGCTTGTCATCGCGCTGTTTTATTTCAACTACCATGTATTGGTGCCGAAATTTTTTCTCACTAAACGCATCGGAATTTACATTCTTATCATCATTGCCATTGGTGTTGCAGTAGTTGTGCTCGAAGAACTGATGAGTGATCACCAGTTTCGGCCTCCGCACCTGAACAGACCGGGTAATTTTGGCCCTCCGCGAAAACCTCCGGGCATTGCTCCGCTGCCGTTTCCTGTAATGATTATGCTGGTGAGTTATTTGCTTGTGATTGCAGTATCTGCTGTAATGCGCCTGCTGAGCGAACAGCAGAAACAACAGCAGAAAATGGAAGCCATTGCTCACGAAAAAACAACAGCGGAACTCAATACACTCAAAGCACAGATCAATCCGCATTTTCTGTTCAATGCGCTCAATAGCATTTACGGACTGAGCACTACAAAATCGCCCAATACGCCCGATGCGGTGCTGCGGCTTTCGGATATGCTGCGCTACAGCACTACGCAACTCGAAAACAACACCGTTGCGCTGCAGCAGGAACTCGATTACCTGAGCAACTTCATCAGTTTTCAGCAGTTGCGTCTTACGCCAAACAACCATGTGGTATTTACGGTTATCGGCAATGCAGCCGATAAACAAATTGCTCCGCTGCTGCTGATTCCGTTTGTAGAAAATGTATTCAAGTTTGGCACTACAACCGAAACAGATACAGAACTTGTTATTGCTTTGGAAATCGAAAACAATGTGCTGCGGCTAACCACGCGCAACCAAATTTTTAAAGACAGCAATCTGGCTTCAGAAAAAATAGGACTGGAAAACACGCAGCGAAGATTGAACCTGCTGTACCCGAATCGTCACCGCATTGCATACACCGAAGCAAATCATATTTTTGAATTTTCGCTTGAACTCACGCTGGCATGATTCGCTGTATTGCTTTAGATGATGAACCTATTGCGCTTGATGTGCTTCGGGTGCTGTGTGCCGAAATGCCGGGGCTGCAGCTCGACGGCACATTTACGCGGCCTTCGGAAGCGCGGAAATATTTAGAGAACAACACCTGCGATCTTTTATTTCTGGATATTGAAATGCCCGATACCAACGGGCTGGAATTTTACCGCACACTGCCCGGCGAAATCATGCTGATTCTTACAACAGCCTATAACCACTATGCGGCAGAAGGCTTTAACCTTAATGCAGTTGACTATCTGCAAAAACCGATCAGCCTTGCGCGGTTTAAACAGGCGGCCGAAAAAGCAATTGCCTATCATGATTTTTTGCAGCACAAACAACAGCAGAAAGCATTGTTTGTATATGCTGAGTATGCATTAGTGCGCATTGATGTAGAAGACATTCTTTACCTCGAAAGCATGAGCGATTATGTGAAAATTTATACGCTTTCAAAACCCAGGCCGGTCATTACGCTTTCGCCGCTCAAAGACATTCTCAAAAAGCTTCCTGCGGCAAACTTTGTGCGCATTCACCGCTCGTTTGCAGTTGCGGTGAATAAAATAACTGCGCAGCGCGGCAAAAATGTAGTACTTGGCGATCTTAAACTTCCGCTCGGCGAAACGTATCGCGAACCATTCAGGCAGCGATTGATTCAGGAAGGATTTTCGCCGGGAACACTTTCCTGAGCGTTGTTTTCTTCAGGCGTATTTTCGTCGGCATCAACAATAACTGCTGTTCCGGTTTGCATCAATTCCGGAA
Source organism: Bacteroidota bacterium (assembly GCA_046335555.1). Classification (GTDB taxonomy): domain Bacteria; phylum Bacteroidota; class Bacteroidia; order Palsa-965; family Palsa-965. The sequence continues at coordinate 10,731 of JBKDHA010000056.1, read as the reverse complement.
TGCCTTCAATCAGAATTCCTGTTTCAGAAAAGATCGTTACTTCGTTATTTTCGTTTGGCGAAGTGATCCATATTTTTTCCTGATTCCCGTCTGATTTATCTGTTAATAATTGAATGAAATCGTTTCGTGTGCGAATTGTTTCGAAACGAAAAAATGTAGCTGAAATTATAGTTCCGCTTTCAAGTTTCAGTTGCAGCGGTTCATTCGGATCTACCGGTAATGAATCGGTTCGGCTGCGGCCCGACATGGTCGGGAGGAAATTTAACAATGCCGAAAGCGGATACCAGGCACCGGGAACAACCACAATATTTGAAAGATGCACCGACAAAAAGAACACAAGAAATCCGCCCGAGAGGAAAGCTGTTTTTAGTGTGTGAGTGCCTTCATCATTTCCGTAAACAAGTGTTACACTCACATATTCGAGCAGAAATACAAGTACCAATGCACCTGCCAGAAAGGCCGCCAGACGTTGCGTTTTAAACGGTGCATCATTGTGGTTTGCAGTTTGGTTGAGCGCATTGTTGAGGAACAATGAATACAACTGAATCTGCACAAGGAAGAAAATTAGCGTGAAAATACTGAGTGCCGGCATGTCTTTGCGCATGAGCCAGAAATCATAAAACCCGTGCGAGAATGCGGCCAGCAGAAAGAATGCCGGAACAAGCCACCAGCGTGCGCGGGGCTGATTATGTGCCAGCACAAATCCGTAAGCCGCAGTGGCGCCGGCTACCATGTGTGCTACCGATGCCGTAATGGCGCGTGCATGCAAAACATCAAGTCCGTAGCGCGATACATACAGCAGGTTTTCGAAAAACGCAAAGCCTAAACCGGTGGCCGAAGCAACAAGCAAATAATCGACCGGGCGGCGGATGATATTGGTGAAACGCAGCAGCAGTAAAAACGGAATAAGTTTCACCAACTCTTCCACAAACCCGATTCCGAAAATGCAGTACAGCAAATCGTTCAGCGCTTGTCCGTTGAGCCGGAAGCCGAAGCTGTAATGCAAAACCGCATAGCCCCACCACGATGCCATTGCCAGCACAGCGCCTGCTGCGGCCGCGCCGCCAAGTTCAAACCACGAAAGCGGCTGTGTGTGTCCGAGGCGTTTGAGAAAAATCAGCCACACCAGCAAAATAAGTAAGCCGCCCGCCACGCCCCAGAGCGAAAGTGTGGTGCCGAAATGACTGAAGTGCAGTTTGTAGAAATTCACAAACTGCCCCGACTGATAGTAAACACGGTAACGCAGTTCGGCATCCACAAACGGGCCGGTTGACGGATCATTTACAAGTGCGGTTAAAGCGGCCGTATCGTTTTCTTCGGCATAGCAGTCGGCAAGCAAAGCAACAGCATCCGGAATGCCGCCGCGGAGTTTGATTTCTTCTTTCAGATGCGGCACGGCGGCCGAGCCATCAAGCCCGTCGAAAAGCATACGGCCAACCGCCAGATTCACGAAAGGCATATCGGTGCGCTGCATCTGGCGGAGATGAAAGGCCGCCATCGTATGATCGGTCGGAGTGTTGAGCAAATAATACCAGCCGAGAAAAAGATTGCCGATGTCGGCACGGCGTTCATCATTCACATCGGCCGCCCAGCGCGTGTACAAATCAAACATCCGAACCTCTTCAAGTTCGAAAGCCCGGCGGCGTTCCGGCAGCGCTTCATCGTCGGCCTGTTCAAAATGATATTTTACAAGATCATAATGCAGGCGTATGTTGTTCGGCTCTCTGCTGATGCGGCTCCAGAGGGCATTGGTAATCAGTTCCGGCTGTTGTGTGCGGAGTCCGTAGCCAATTTGTTCTTCGCTGCTTGCAAACTTATGCCCCGGCTGCCAAACCGAAAACACGCCGAAACTAGCCGCCAGCAGCACAAGCGCAAGAACAAGAATCTGAAAATCACCGAAATCATACCAGCGGCGGTTCATCAGGCGGTCGCGGCGAAGCTTTACACTAAGCAACCACAGTGTTGTAAAACCAATCCAGCAAAGTATAATAACTATGAACAGCATCTGTTATGCTCAGAGAATTTCGAAGGTAACCGAAACTGTGTAGCTGAGTTTGATTAGATGCGAAGAGAGTGGGTCTCTAATATCGAGCAATTGCTTATCGATTGTAAAGCTGTTCGAGATTGATTCTTCTTCAGCACTTACTTTATAGCTGCCTTTTCCGCGATTAAGTCCCATATTAACAACGCATCCTCCAGGCCCGTCAACAACCAGCATCGGTTTTCCGCGTTTTGAACCCACAGCCTCAAGCATATATCCGGCTTGCTCACTGGCCGTTTTCATTGCAGCAATTCTGACTTCTTTTTTATACTCCTCCATTTTACTGTGCCAAAGTTTTGTAATATAAGCAGATTTGCAATTGAGCGAATCCATTGCAGCGATCAGTAGCATCACCTGATTAAAATTGCTGAATTTTATCTCATAGCTTTTTGAAAGGTCAACATCTTTAAGTTGTCGGCGCAATTCCAATAACGACTGGTCTGTTTCAGCCATTTTGATGTCTTTACGCTGCACCAATGTTTTCTTTTCAATAAAATTGAGAAAGCTGGTCTCAAGCTCTTCGATGTTATACTTTTTCTTGTCTTTGGTGAACTCTTTCAGTTCAACCTCGATATAAATTTCGTCAGGAACGATTTCCTTCTGGGCTGAGCCGTTAACAACTATACCTTGTTTGGGATTTTTTTCCTCTGCAAACCCGGCAACCTGAATAAAGAGAAGTCCGATGAATAAAAAAGCTGTTTTCATTGCATTTGGGTTTAAATTAACATTGATAAAAGGCTGTTTTATCCAACAAGATAATACGACTCTCAACAAAACACGGCATCCAATTGTTAATATTTGTGTAAAGGCAAATCTGTCTGAACCATTGTCGCGTAATTAATGACATGAAAAAGCTGCTCTATTTCTTCGCCATTTTCCTGTTCCCCGGTGCATTTACTGCCTGCGGACAAACAACAACATCATCAGACAGTACAAAAATTCCCAAACCTGATTCAACAGCAAAAGCAACAACAATGATTGCCGGACAAACCACAGATACAGCCACATTTGGCGCCGGATGCTTCTGGTGCGTAGAGGCTATTTTTCAGCAAATGACTGGTGTAATCAGCGTAGCGTCCGGGTATTCGGGCGGCACGGTTAAAAATCCGGCTTACCGCGAAGTATGCAACGGAACCACCGGTCATGCCGAAGTTTGTCAGATCATTTATGATCCCGCTCTCGTAACATTTGATGAACTGCTCGAAGCTTTCTGGCAAACGCATGATCCTACAACGCTCAACCGTCAAGGTGCAGATGTAGGTACACAATATCGCTCAGTTGTATTTTATCACAACGATGAGCAGAAGCAAAAAGCCGAGCTGTACAAGAAAAAACTAAACGACGAAAACGTATTCGGAAAACCGGTTGTTACTGAAATTTCAGCCTTCACCGTGTTTTACAAAGCCGAAGCCTATCATCAGAATTATTATAACCAGAACAGCGGCGAAGGCTACTGCCAGTATGTGATTCGCCCGAAAGTGGAAAAGTTCCGCAAGGTGTTTCCGCAGAAACTGAAGGCTGCTGAACAAAAATAAAAACTTCGATGCGCGATACCACAACAACTGTGCAAACGATAAAACAAACCTTCAAGGTTTTCAAAACCTTGAAGGTTTGTTTTATCGTTTGTTTCTTCGGATGCAGCAGTAACAAAGATCTCCCGGTAGTTGATAATGTTGATTTGAGCCGCTATGCCGGGAAGTGGTACGAAATCGCATCCTACCCGCAAAAATTTCAGAAAGGCTGTTCGTGTACAACTGCGGAATATACGGTGATGAAGGATGGCACGGTGCGGGTTGAAAACAAGTGCATGAAAGACGGAAAGCAAACCGGAATAACCGGGAAAGCTTTTGTAGCCAAAGGCGGAAATAATGCAAAACTGAAAGTGCAATTTTTCTGGCCGCTGCGTGGCGATTACTGGATTATTGATCTTGCTCCCGATTATTCCTACGCCCTGGTTGGTCACCCGAACCGCGATTACCTCTGGATTTTGAGCCGCACACCTAAAATGGATGAGGCGATTTACAAAACGCTTACTGATAAAGCCGCCTCACTTGGTTTCAGCACAGCGCGCCTTGTGAAAACGGCGCAGGAGTGCAAGTAACCATACGCAAAAGCACAATAAAAAAAACGGCTGCTCTTGATAAAGAGCAGCCGTTTTGAATTTTATGACGAACAAGCTTACTGAATAACAGTAATCTCGTCGGTTTCCCCTTCTTCAAAGCGAACTACTTTGCCGGTAGGCAGTGGGGCTTCAATATCCATGATTTTTGGAAGATCGGTAGTGAAACTGGCTTTGCCTGAACCGTCGGTAGTGGCGGTGAGGGGCGCAATTTGTGTGCAGGGTACGCAGCTGCCGCTGGGCTTGAGTGTTACAACAACGCCCGATTGCGGTGCGTTAGCAGCATTAAGCACAGTTACAATAGCTTTGCACTCTTTGTTGCGGTTGCACGATGAGCTGGTTACCAACGGCAGTGCAGCAAGCAATACCAGCACAAAACTACCGGCCAGAGAGAAATTGATGAAACGTTTTTCCATACAAAACAAGGTTTGCCAACCTATTAAAAGGCACTATTCTTGCTACAAAGTAGCCGAATAAGTACTTTTGCTTTATACAAATATAAAAAAGTTTTGAACATGGTGAAGAGCATTGCCGTCCTTTTTTCTGGTATAACCGCAGCACTGCTTTCGGTTTCATTTACCGAAGCCGATACCCGCTCAAGGGTAATTATTCACACTACTATGGGTGATATCAAAGTGGTGCTGTATGATGAAACACCCGGTCACCGCGATAATTTTTTACGCATTGCGGCCAACAAAACCCTCGACAGCACCCTGTTTCACCGGGTTATCAAAAACTTTATGATTCAGGGCGGAGATATTGACTCCAAAGCCGCAAAGCCGGGTCAGACGCTCGGCAACGGCACGCTCGGCTACACACTTCCGGCCGAAATTCACCCTGCACTTTTTCACAAACGCGGCGCATTGGCTGCTGCGCGTTTGGGCGACGATATCAACCCCAACCGCGAATCGTCGGCCTGCCAGTTTTATCTGGTGCAGGGGCAGGTGTTTACCGACAGTCTGCTCGACTTAACCATCAAAACCCGATGTGATCAGCCGGTGAAGCAGAAAATCTTTTCGGCGTATATCAATGATCCCCGCAACAAAACCACCCGCGATGCCTTTATCCGCGCCCAGCAGCGGGCCAAATACCTGAACAAAACCGATAGCCTCGATCTGCTTTCGGCACAAATCAACCCGATTATTGAGGAGCAATTTCAGAAAACGCCGCACCGGATTTTTACTCCCGAGCAGCGAAAAGTTTATACCACAATAGGCGGAACTCCGCATCTCGACGGCAGCTATACGGTTTTCGGAGAAGTGGAAAGCGGTCTGGAGATCATCGAAAAAATATCACTGCTGCAGACCGACGGAAATGCACGTCCGGCGCAGGATGTGCGGATGTGGGTGGAGATTGTGAAGTAAGCAAATAAAATATACATCAATGAGAAGATTAACGATTAGTAAGTTAACAATTGAGGGATTCAAAAGCATTCGTAAACTGGATGGCTTTGAACCTAGCGCAATCAATGTATTTATTGGCCAAAATGGAGCGGGGAAATCAAATTTCATAAACTTCTTTAAATTTTTGGCCAATATGCTTTCAGGTACAGGGAACTTGTCTGAATATACCGGAAGGATGGGCGGAGCTACAGAAATTTTGTTTGAAGGAGATGAAAACACACCCTTAAAATCAGAAATTATATTAACTACAGATGCTGGTAGAAACGAATACTCATTTAGGTTATCACATGCATCTGGTGATTCGTTTATTTTTAATGAGGAAAAATTCAGATTTATTGCCAATAATAGACATGAAGCAAGTGTAAGTTGGGTGTCCTTAGGCTCCGGGCATAAAGAGGCACAAATTATTCAAATAAATAAGGAGTCGCTTTATGCCATGTCACAAACTGTTATTAAAAGTTTTCTTCAGAAGCTAAGTGTATATCAATTTCATAATACAACTACTAATTCACCAATTCGTGAAACAAAAGCAGATGTCCAAATTGGTTGGTTTTTGAATGAAGATGGTAGAAATATAGCTGCTGTTTTGTTTCAGCTTAAAAATAATGAACCATCAATTTACCAAAAAATAGTATTAATTCTAAGGCAGATAATTCCCTTTTTTGATGATTTTGAATTGTATTCAGAGTATGATAAGGTTTACCTGAGATGGAGAGAAAAACAATCATCAAAAATCTTCGTAGCTACTCATGCAAGTGATGGTATGCTTAGAGCTATGGCCTTAGTAACATTACTCAATTTGCCGAAAGGCCGACTGCCTGATGTAATTTTTATTGATGAACCTGAGTTAGGCTTACACCCATCTGCAATCGGAACTATTTGTTCTCTAATTCATAGTGCGTCAGAATATAGCCAAATATTTATCGCAACTCAAAACGGAGATATGTTGAATGAGTTTTCTGCCGATGATATTGTTGTAGTTAAAAGAAACGGCAGAGAATCAGAATTTGTCCGTTTTACGGAGGAGCAACTAAGCGTTTGGCTTGAAGATTATTCTTTATCTGAATTATGGAATAAGAATGTACTTGGAGGTAAACCATGAAAAGATTAAATATTATTTGTGAAGGACAAACGGAAGAGCGATTTGTAAACGATATCCTCGCGCCGCATTTATCTAAATACAATGTATATCCCATAGCCAGATGTTGGAAAAAAAGAGGAGGCACAAAGGGTGGCGGAAGCAGCTATGACTTGGTACAAAATGATATTGATAAATGGATTAGTCAGGAAGGACATGACAAAAACGTTTATTTTACGGTAATGGTTGATTTATATAGCTTTCCTAAACAAGGAAATACAATCTATGATGAAGAAGTTATTAATACACGTGATGCTAAAGAGAAGATAAAGAAACTTGAAGAGAAAATGCTGAAAAGGACAAAAAACTTTCACCGTTTTATACCCTATATTCAGCTACATGAGTTTGAATCATTATTGTTTTCCGATCCTGAAAAACTAAAGAACTATTTTTTGGATAAAAACATACAAGTTGATCAGTTAATCAAAGAAACTGCCAACTACAAACCAGAAGATATTAATGAAACACCAGAAGGTGCGCCATCAAAAAGATTAAATAAATATCTCAATTACGAAAAGCAAAAAGTTGTGGCTGGAACCTACATTGCTAATCTAATAGAGATTAAAAAAATAAAAGAAATGTGTCCTAACTTTAATGCTTGGTTAACCAAGTTAGAAGGTATTTCTAATAAGTAATATACTCTTGTTTTTTTAGAAGGTAAATTTTAAGGGTGAAGCATTTGAAAGTCCTACCTTTGCGCCAGAACGCATTATGAAAGATCGCATAGAAACACTGCTGCTCGAAATCGAAGCCTTTGCCGAGCGCAATGCAGAGCAGGCCGAACAATTCCGCCTCAACTACCTGAGCCGGAAAGGAAAAATTTCGACACTGTTCGACGAGTTTAAAACCGTTGCGCCCGAAATGAAGCGCGAAGTTGGTCAGCTGCTCAACCGCCTGAAAACAAAGGCCGAGGAGAAGTTCGAACACCTGCGCTCAGGCAGCGATGCCGAAGAAACCGGCAGCAGTTCAGCAGATGTTTTTGCACCCGCCGGCACACCCGAAGGCTCACGCCATCCGCTGCAGCTTGTGCGCCGCGAAATCATTGAAATATTTGGCCGTCTCGGCTTCACCGTTGCCGAAGGTCCCGAAATTGAAGACGACTGGCACAACTTTTCCTCGCTCAACTTCCCCGAAGAACATCCGGCCCGCGATATGCAGGACACGTTTTTTGTGGATGTAACCGATCCCAAAAACAGCATCGCACTGCGCACGCACACATCAAGCGTGCAGATTCGTGTGCTTGAAACTACAAAGCCGCCGGTACGCATTGTTATTCCCGGCCGCGTTTACCGCAACGAAGCCATCTCCGCCCGTGCACATTGCTTCTTCCACCAGGTAGAAGGCTTGTATGTTGACAAAGGCGTTTCGTTTGCCGACATGAAGCAAGCGCTGCTCTATTTCTCACGCGAGATGTTTGGCGCCGACACACAAATTCGTTTGCGCCCTTCGTACTTCCCCTTCACCGAGCCAAGTGCCGAAATGGATATTTCCTGCACCATTTGTCACGGCAAAGGCTGCAACGTTTGCAAACACTCCGGCTGGGTCGAAATCCTCGGCTGCGGCATGGTTGATCCGGCCGTACTCACCAACTGCGGCGTTGACCCGAATGTGTATTCCGGTTTTGCATTTGGTATGGGCATTGAGCGGATTACGATGCTGAAGTACGGCGTTAACGATCTTCGTTTGTTTTCGGAGAACGATGTTCGTTTTTTGAAGCAGTTTCGGGGGGCGTAAGGCGCTTCCTGTTTGTTTGAACTTGTTTGGCACCGCTTCGTTTTTGAGGCGGTGTTTTTTTTGTGTTTGATGTGTTGGGATAGTGTTACTCTTTGATGTTGAATGCCGGTGTTTTGTTCTGTGAGTCCGAATATGTGCGTTTTGTATAGCTGTGTTGTTGCTGTTTTTTACGCAATATGTGTAAAACAAATATCTGATTGGATATTGTAATGTATGTCAATAGCCTGATACTTTAAATTTTGCAGCATAACTAATTTAGTGAATTGCGTATATTTGGGAGTTAGCGCCAATGCTAAAAGACGAAGTGCAATCAAAAATGACACGAATGAATCTAGAAAATAGTAACTTTGAATCGAATAATTAATAGCAAAATAATGGAATACAAAATTAACCAGTTAAGAGATTACTCCTCCTTGTTTTCTAGGGGAGAAGCTCTTTCTTGGCTAAAAATGGACTTCACTTCTATTAATTATAAAATTGAAAGATATGATGAAAAATGGTTAAAGTATCAAAATTCGACTTATTTAGACTATCTAAAACACATATATTCTATTCTAGCGGACAATTATCAAAATGAATACATTTTCAAAAATGAATTCTTAAATACTTGGCTAATTAAAGAACTTGGTGAGACAAATTCTCAAATATTTAGCGAGTTTAGAGTGGGTAACTCTATAGCAGATTTAGCTATGTTCAACGGTTGCTCAAAAATCTTTGAGATTAAAACAGAATTTGATAGTGATTCGCGATTGACTTTACAACTTCAAAACTACGAGAAGGCATTTAATCAGATATTTATAATTATTCCTAAATCAAAGTTAAACATCTACGAGAAACAAGAAGCTTCAATTGGAATTATAACATATGACCCAAAGAACGATAATTCATTTTCACTTCATCGCAATGCAAATGTCAATTTTGAAATAGAGCCTTCAACTATTATGTCAATATTGCACACAAATGAATATAAATCCATTGTTAAAAAACATTACGGTTATTTGCCTCAAATGACAAGCTTTAATCAGTATAAAATTTGTAGCGAATTAATTTATGAAATCCCGTTAAATGAAATAAATAAGCTTTTCATTCATACAATGAAAAAAAGAAGCTCAAGCAATGCCTTGTCATCTAGATATTACAAAGAGTTTAATCAGTTGTTTTTAGCTCTTAGAATGAATCGAAATTCTAAAGATAAAATGATAGAATCATTAAAAACAACTATTCAAATTTAAATATATGTACTATCCATTTTTAAGAGCAAGACAATTTGAACTAATAGCTTTAAGGGAGTTAGCTACAGAAGGGGCTACACAAGGAGTCATAGTTCCCATTTTAGAACCCGTAAAAGAAACTCTCAACAATTTAAATTTAGCACATAAAGTTTTTCAAGGAAAAGGTCAAAGTGCATATCTTATTGTTAACCCAAAGTCCGGTGAACTTGCGGGGGATGGTTTATTTTATACTGAATATCTTGCTTCTTTAAATTATGAAGTATTTCTCCCTGCATTTCATTACAGGAATAATGCTGAATATATAAATCAAAGCATAGAGCAATTTGGACTGACCAATTGTATGCTTATTTGTGAGAACGACATTGAGGGGGATGATGAAAATTTCAAAGCAATAGCAAAATTAGCAGCAATTAGTTTTATTACAGTTAACGACCCTGGAAGAAACAGGCCATTAAATAGGTATATAAGAGGTTTACAAAAAGGATTCGTTAGACTTGATGACTTATTTGAAAAAAAAGATAGAAACAGCGATTTCCTTGACATCACTGAACATCGGTTTTCGGAGGAGCATATTCATTATGCCTCCGAAGGTTTTAAAGGATTTTCAGACTATACTGTTTTGCCAAGTGAATATACTGAAGGAGGTAGTACACCTAGAGCAGTTGTAATTCATTTGACGTATTTAAATGTTCAAAATGAAATTTGGATTAGACATTTCACATCAGAAACCAATGATTCAATTGCCAACGTTCAGGGTAAATTTGCAGAAGCAGCAGCAAAGGCTGTAAATTATTGTAGGAAGAATAATCTTTCTAATTCAGCGATTGCCGAACTAGAAACATATTTTAACACTGAACATTATCCCGGACTAGGAACAGTGAAGAAATTATCTATCAAGAATCATTTATTGGTTCTAAGTGATTTTCACAGCTGTCCAAAATAAATTTTCAGAATAACCTTACCTGAGCCGAATCAGCCTTTTCGGGCGGTCTGAAGAAGGGATCATCCAACCAACCCCACAGATCAACTTTCACCAGTAAATTCAATCGAAGAAAGACTACCAT
>JBKDHA010000055.1:0-6768 GCA_046335555.1 Bacteroidota bacterium | reverse complement strand
GGCATAAGTATATGGCGGTGTGCCTTGTGGTGTAACGCTCAGCGAGCCGTTGCAGTCGCCGTTGCAAGTGGCATTTACCTGAACCGAAGTTGCTGAAACACTGTTTTGTGCCTGAATGGTAACTACTGCCGTATCAGGAATGCCACATGAAACTACATCTGTAATGAGTACTGAGTATGTCCCTGCGCAAAGTCCTGTTGCCGTTGGCCCGTTTCCGCCGCTGGGCAACCATTGGTAAGTAAACGGACCTACCCCGCCCTGAACGTTGGCTGATGCAGTTCCGTTACAAGCATTACAAATATCGGGAGTAGTGGTAGGGGCGTAAGTAAAAGCCGATGAACACTGAATGAAATCAATAAAAACACCTGAATCATAAATACAGTCAGAGGCATCGGCAATGGCTGCCTTGAAATGATAGGTTTGACAAGGCACTAACCAAACTGATGATGTAATTACAGTGGTCAGACCGTTAAATTCAATTGTTGTGCCGGTTGTATTATCTACGTAATACGTACAGTTCACACACGGCCCGGTATTGTTGTTGCCGTTGTTAATGGTGTTGATACCTACCGGAATATTGGGAGGAATAGTTGCAATATTTAGCCCTGTGTATTGTCCGCCTGCCGGATTAGGGCCGCTGATGAAAAAGCCGAAAATATCGTTGATTGAATTTACAAACATCGGATATTCATCTGACCCAAATACAAAACGAATAGTAAGTGAATCGCATTTCGGTAATATATCAAACTCAAGAATGCACACATCGTTTTGTGCTGTCGGATCAATAGCGATCAAATCAGGGTCGTTAAACGGATTGCCGGCCGCATTCACACAAACTCCCATGTCAAATGAAGTGGTGTTGGGAAACGGAATGCTGTCGGTTAAACCCGTGCAAAGAATTACACCGCTGTTAATACCCAAATTTGTAGCATTGCCATTTGAAAAACTGGCGTAAGATCCCTGCGGACAATTGAGTGTAACATTGCTTACTGCGAGTCCGCTGCTTACCAGAGACTGAATAAGCTGATTGGTAGTTACGGTTGAGTTTACAGTAAGCTGCGCGTGAAGCAAATTTGCTGCACAAACGCAAATTACCAGCAGGAAAATCCTGACTGATTTCATGATGAAGTTAGTTTGGTTGCCGAAGCAACTAATGTGAATAAATGTATTGAGCCTTACAAATATAGAAAATTGAAACAGCTACGCAAGAAGTATCATCGCCAATGATTTTGATTTACAGGAACTTCAATGTTATGATGATTGGGAAAGTAAAAAGCCCCCGGCCGAAAACTTCGGCCGGGGGCTGGCAAACACTGCTGCTTTGGCAGCACACGAAACATCGGTTATAGAACCCGGAATGTAATCGGATCAAGTGTTACTGTCCGTCCGTCGGCTCCGGTTGCAGTTATATTGGTTATAGTTACACGCTCACCTTTCTTTAAGCCGTTCATAATATTTTTTGCAGCCTGATTGAATGTAGCTCCGGAGCATCTCACTTCCTGGGGAAATCCATTGATCATCTTTTCAACCGTAAAACCAGTAATAATAGGCCGTGAATTAAAATCAAAGTCGGGGCCATAAGAACAAAGTACACCCGGCGAAGCTGCAAGCTGACCTTTGGTTGCATTTGGAGTACTTATGCCGCTCAATGTTGCATAGGCTTTCGGCAATGGTTTTACCCTGAATGCAATGCTGCCCATATCACGCTGCTTACCGTCAACATCAGCAATAACACGAATATTGAGCGGGCCAATTCGAGGCTTGGTAACCATAAACTTTCCATTACCTAGCGGTGTTAGTACACCATTATCAGAAGAGACACGAAGTTTTTCGTTCGGAATGCCCGGCACAGAAACCGAAATTGGATTTTCAAGACCTGCATACATCACATTCATTTTATCAGCACTTACTGTAAGCGCAGGTCGTGCAACAATGTATTCCGACTGGAACGGAAATTTCATTACTTGCCCTTTCGGTGTGCGCATACTAATCATGCCGTTGTACTGCTTGATACCTTCGCTGCTGGCCTGAACAGAGTATTTGCCAACACCGCGTTCTACGTTTACACTGTCGAAAGCGCCGCGCATTTTACCGGTTACAGCATCGTAATCGCCGAGATAAATTTGCGGCTTCAGTGTTTTGTTGAACGCTGCGAGGAAAATATCGGCCTGGTAGTTTTCGCCAAGCAGTACATAGTTGCTTTGAGCTACAATGCGCGCAGCTACTGTGTCGAACGGAATAACATCGGCTTCAGTTTCGCGCAGCAGTGCATCGACAACATCACTTTCGGCACTCTTCACATCATCCTGAATTTTTGAAAGAATAGCTACTGAAGCCGCCAGCGGCGAATGATAGAAGGTTTTCATCTCCCAGGTTTTCAGCTCAGCTTCACCTTTCGGATCATTCGTATCAATATTCAGGTTGATGTTCTTCCGTGTTTCCGGATCCAGCAAATTGAGCATTGTAGTTTTATACGTTTCTAATTTTTGCTTGAGTACCCGCGCTTCACCGTTCGAACCATCTTCTGCTGTTCCGGCCAGAATGTTTGTAGGAATATCATAGTTGTCTTTCGCTTCTACAAAACTCAGTCGTATTGTATCTTCTTCATGATTGGTAAAGCCTTCGGTTTCGCGGATCAACCGTTTTTTCAGTTGATCAATGTGCTGATTTATTTCCTTTGAAAGCCGGCGAGCTTCCTGTGCTTTTTTCCAGTTCGTGCCTACGCGTGCAGGATCAACACTCTTGCGCGAATCAAATTCGGCATACAACGCATTTATATCTCTGTCTATTCCGGCTGCCGTATTTTCAAGTCCGGTATTTACAGTTACAAATGCATCCAGAATTTCTTTTGATACATTGAGCGCAAGCAGGGCAGTAAGTACAAGGTACATCATGCCAATCATTTTTTGCCGGGGTGTTTGTTTGCCTGAAGCCATAATGCGGAAGTTTAAAGGTTCAACAATGCTGATTTTGACTTCCTAATTCACTCACCCCATAAAAAGATACATCCCCGGCAAAATATTTTTTCGCCGGGGATGCTTTCTGGAAAAATCTGTATCTATTGAATGACAGTAATTTTTTGTACACCAATAATTTTTCCCGATTCATTTCGTATTGTAATGATATAATTCCCGCTGCTCAAACCACCTGCATAAATACTGTAGTTGGTTGCGCCGGGTGCTGTTTGAATTTTTACAGCGGCTTGCGAAATTTTACCTGATGCAGCTTCACGAAGTTCAACAGTTAAAAATTCGGACTGCGGCAGCTCTGCATGCAGTGAAATAGGAGCAGATGCAACAACCGGATTCGGAAAAACAGTGAAACTGAATTCTGCATTAAGCTGACTCAGCGCAGAAGTAGTAAGCAAGGTTAGTTTTATAATTGTGCCGTTTGCACCAACGCACCAGCCTGCGCTGTCGTTCGGAAAATGCACTGCCCAAAGCCTTTCGGTCGTTGATGATGATTGCATGAGCCACTGTGCGCCGCCGGTAGTGGTTGTAAATACACGCCCCGAATCGCCGGCTACCCAGCCAGTCGTCGCCGTTGTAAACCAGGCTCCGTTTAAGCTTTTTGTACTTCCCGGCTGCTGTGTGCTCCAGTTGCCTAGGCCATCTGTTTTCAGCACTTTCCCGCTGTTAGTGGTTACATAAACATCGGTAACCGCGGGGGCACGAACAGCTTTTAGCGTATCAAGCGGGGGCGGGGGCGGACCGTTTGTCCACGCCGTGCCTCCGTTAATTGTTTTCTGAAAGTTTCCGTTGCGCCCGCTGAGATAACCAGTGCTCTGGTCTGCAAAGCCCAGCGAGTAAATATCCTGATTTACGGCTGTACCAACCTGTGTCCATAAGCCGCCGCCGTTTACAGTACGCAGCATAATTCCGCCCTGTCCGGCTACGTAGCCTGTATCACTGTTAAAGAACCAAAGTGTGCGTAGCTTACTTACGCTGTTGCTCGTTTGGGGATTCCAGGTTTGACCTCCGTCTGTTGTGGCAATAATTACACCACCATCGCCCGCTGCCCAGCCGTTTAAAGCATCGTTAAACCAAACAGCATTCAGAGTTGTGGTTATTCCCGATGTTTGAGGTATCCAGTTTTGACCTCCATCGGTAGTATTCAGTATTGTTCCATTAGTTCCAACCGTCCAACCCTGAACTGCAGAAACAAAATGCACAGACAAAAGCGTTGCAGTTGTTCCTGAGGTTTGTTGTACCCATTGCGAATGCAAATAAATACCTTGAAGTAAAACCAGAACAAGTGTAAGTAACTGTTTTCTCATATCGCATTAAAGATAATCGTTGTCGGGCATTCTTTCATTCAGCACAAAACAGAATACCTTGATAACTTCTGATGTAAAAATTTAGCCGGTAATAAACATCTGTTCTGTTTTGTCGGTTGCTGTGCTTTACTTGTCGAAGTATCAGTAGGTTGGTCGAACTGCTGTAACACTAATTGCAGACATACGTAAAAGCAGCCGGAACCAAAACGAAAGCAGTCTTATTATGAACCATTATGGCCGCTTTGTGCTGTGCCTGATGATGATCGCTGTGTTTTTCTCAACACTCAGCGCTCAAAGTCTTGCCAATTACACAGTTACCCGGAATACAGGAATTACGTTCACACCCATTAATGCAGTAGCATTGCCCTGCAACAGCTGGCGCTATTCCGGCGGTTTTCAGCAGGACGATAACAGAAGCAATCCCATTCCCATCGGATTCGATTTTTGGTACAACGGTATTCGATACACCGAAGTCAGCGTTTCGACCAACGGATACATCGATTTTTCTAACTCAACTGCCGACGGTGGCCCTACAACAGCACCTTATGGCTATTTCAATGGACAGTTTTCGGCATCGGGCGGAACTTCTAATGCTTTAGCTGTTTTTTATGACGATCAAACTACACAGGGCGGATCAGACCCGCTTGGATTAAGCATTCGTTATCAGGTTACAGGAATTGCCCCCAATCGTGTACTTACGATTGAATGGTTCAATATGGCTGTTTATCTCAACACAAGTCCTAATCTCAATTATCAGATAAAACTTTACGAAACCACTGGCCAAATTCAGTATGTGTATGGAGGAATGACGCAGGGAACGGCAAATTTCACCTACACTGTTGGTTTGAATGCTGCAACATTAAATTTTTTCCCTACAGCCGCTCAGCTCAGAACACAGCAAACAGCTAATTCAGCCACATTCAGTAATACACCTCAAAACAATATTACTACACTTCCCGCATCAAATTCACGACTCAATTTTCTCCCGCCGGTACCCGCTAATCCAACCGGGGTAATAACCATAACCGCGGTTACTTCAAACTCAATCAGTATGTCGTGGCCCAATTGGGCAACCAATGAAATCGGATATGTAATTTATAGTTCTGTCGATGGAATAAACTATGATTTCGAATTGCAGACTGCCGCTAATGCTACCAGTGCAACTATTTCAGGTTTATATGCAGCAACAACTTACTACTGGAGAGTTTATGCTGTAACAGAAGGCGCGTTGAGTAATCAGCTTTCAATTACTCAACCTACCGGAGCCGGTACAACATTTATATCCGTGCAATCCGGCAATTGGAACACCGGCAGCACATGGAATACCGGAACCGTTCCAACCGCTGCCGATAATGTGATTGTTACAACCAATCATACAGTAACGATCAATTCAAATGCTGTATGCAATAACCTTCAGGTTGGAATAGGAGGGGTGTCAATTTTACGAATAGGGAACAGTACTACATCCCGAACACTGGATATTGGCGGAACACTCACTATCCGGCAAAATGGACAGTTTACTGTGAATACTGCTTTCGCAGCAACACATCAGATCCTGCTGAATGGAAATATTGCCAATGCAGGAACATTTAACTTAGCTCCAACAGCTACCTCTGTTGCCAATATTACGTTTGATAATCCGTATGCCAATCAGGCTGTAAATGGCGTTGGGCTTATTAATAGATATAACCGGATTACAATAAGTAAAGTTGATAACACGCTTCGTCAGGTTGATATTAACACAACAACATTTGAAGCTGCCGATGGTTTTCTTACGCTAATTCAAGGTACCTCAGAATAAGTACTAACGGGCCAATTACCATTACTCCGTTTAATACAACGGCTACAATTCCTCGTAACGCCCGGCTGTGGATTAATAGCGGCTCTGCTGTTGTAAATACAACCGGAGGCAACATAAATCTTTTCGGCGAAATTCGTATTTCGGGCGGCACACTCAATGTTGGAAACAATGCAAATCAAAATATTGTTTCTTATGGCGGGTCTGTTTATGTCTTAGGCGGAACATTAAATATTGCCGGTCGTCTAGACCGAATTAATACAACTTCGTTAACAAGACTTTTAATTTCCGGCGGACAAATTAACGTGCCCACAGTTGGATCAACTTCAACTACAAGCTGGCCGATAATGATGGATGTTATTGGCTCGCAGTTTAACCAAACGGGCGGAACAATTGTTATCAAACGTGAGGGCGGAACCGGCGGACAAGATCTCGGTTTTAATACCAGCGGATGCGTAATCAGTAGTGTAACAGGCGGCGTTCTTCAGATTGGTGATGCCACTACTCCTGCCGCGCAAATAATGAATATCCGCACGTTTGCACCGGTTGGGAATTTATTGATAAACAGTGCCAACGCAACCGCCCGACTCATTAACGATCCGATTCGTGTTATTCAGAACATTACGCTTGCTGCCGGAACATTTAATGCCAATAATCAGAATGTTAGGCTTAATGGACATTATTCAGGCTGCGA
>JBKDHA010000054.1:0-4607 GCA_046335555.1 Bacteroidota bacterium | reverse complement strand
TGGTAGTCTTTCTTCGATTGAATTTACTGGTGAAAGTTGATCTGTGGGGTTGGTTGGATGATCCCTTCTTCAGACCGCCCGAAAAGGCTGATTCGGCTCAGGTAAGGTTATTCTGAAAATTTATTTTGGACAGCTGTGACTCTAAGTAAAATGCTCGAAGTTTTTGCCGATACTGATGTCTGCCTTGATTTACTTACAGGCCGCCAACCACACAATGCCGCTGCCGAACGCCTATTTACATTTGCCGACAGGGGAAATCTGCGAATTCACGTTTCATCGCTTACGTTTTCGCATATCGACTATATACTGCAGTCGCAATACAAACGCCGCGACTCGCGCATGATACTTTTGCGCTTTAAAACTCTGGTAAATGTTTTGGCTGTTGATGAAAAAGTAATTGACCTTGCTCTTGCCAGCGATGTGCGCGATTTTGAAGATGCAATACAATACAACACTGCGATACAGCACAAAGTACAAGTGCTGCTCACACGCAATGTGAAAGACTACCGGAAAGCAAATATATCGGTATCTACTCCTGAGATATTCGTTACAGGGATTGTTTGATGTGTTGGTTTCGACAGGCTCAACCAACTGAGATTTGGCTTAGCCAACAGCAGATTGCTGTAAAGGCTGGGGCGAAATGTATATAGCTCCCGAAGGGATAATCCTTGTAAATTTGCAGCAATGAAAAGTATTGATATTCTAGCCATCGGCGTTCACCCCGACGATGTTGAACTCAGTTGCGCAGGAACCTTGCTTAAACATATTGCTGAAGGCAAAACCGCTGGCATCCTTGACCTTACGCTTGGCGAATTAGGCACACGCGGAAGTGCAGAGTTGCGTACTATCGAAGCCATGAACGCGGCAAAAATACTCGGCATTACGTTTCGCGATCAGTTGACTATGGCCGATGGTTTTTTTAGCAATGATGAACAACATCAGCGCCTGCTGATCCAAAAAATAAGGCAGTACCGTCCGCGTATTGTGCTTGCCAATGCTGTTTCCGACCGGCATCCCGATCACGGCCGCGCTTCCAAACTTATTTCGGATGCTTGTTTTTACAGTGGTCTGCGCCGCATTTCAACTCAGCTTGATGGTGCAGAGCAGGAAGCTTGGCGGCCCGAAGTTATTTATCACTACATTCAGGATAGGTATATAAAACCCGATTTTGTAGTTGATGTAACTCCTTATGTTGCCAAGAAATTAGAAGCCATCAAAGCATTCAGTTCGCAATTCTGGAATCCAGATTCAACAGAACCTGCAACTGCCATTTCACGCCCTGATTTTTTGGATATGGTTGAAGCCAGAATGCGCGTTCTCGGCCGTGATGCGGGCGTTGAGTTTGCCGAAGGGTTTACTGTTGAGCGTGTTCCGCTGGTCGATAATTTGTTTTCGCTGAAATAAATCTATCCAATCTATAAATGCTGTTCTAAAATGCAGTGGCGAGTCTTCCGACTCGCCGCTTTTTTTTGACAGTCTGCGACTGTAGGGCAATGTGCTTTTTTTGAAAGAAGTCACAGACTTCTTTCAAAATTGCGGAAAGTTTACTTCGGCTATGCCGAAAAACTTTCCGCAGCTCGCAAGGCTCGCTGTTAACTATCCCAGAATTCCCAAGCTTTTTCGGCTTGCAGCTTGAGCATATCTAAGCCGTTCATGGCGGTGGCTCCGGCTTTGCGGCCTTCGCGCATAAAGGTTGTTTCGGGCGGATTGTAAATCAGATCGTAAAGCAAATGTGCTTTGGTCAGCTTTTCGTAGGGCAGGGCGGGTGCTGCATCTGTTTCCGGAAACTGGCCGAGCGGTGTTGTATTTACAAGCAATTTACAGGCGTTCAGCACGTATTCGTTTACATCTTCGGCGGCAAGCACTACGCGGTCTGGTAATGTTTTGCCGGAGGAGGAAACGAAAATGGTATCAACACCAATTTCACGCAGCACATAGTCAACGGCTGCTGCTGCTCCGCCGGTTCCAAAAATCAAAGCGCGTTCGTGAGCCGAAGTCAGAAATGGCTTGAGCGATTGCCGGAAACCATAAACATCGGTATTGGTGCCGTGAAGCTGAAAACTACCGTGTTTACCGGTGCTTCCGGCAATAATTTTAACTGTATTTACCGCACCGGCACGCTGCGCAACTTCGTCGATACTG
Organism: Bacteroidota bacterium; assembly: GCA_046335555.1. Taxonomy (GTDB): domain Bacteria; phylum Bacteroidota; class Bacteroidia; order Palsa-965; family Palsa-965. The sequence continues at coordinate 2,465 of JBKDHA010000054.1, read as the reverse complement.
TCGAGCAGCGGAAGAATGCTTTGCTTGTGCGGAATAGTAACGTTGAAACCCGCAAGCGATGGTTCGCTGTGCAGCAGTGCTGAAAGCTCATCGATACTTTCGAGCGGAAAAAGTTTGTACTGAGCATCCGAAATGCCTTCACGCACAAATTTTTCCGCAAAATAATCAGGCGAAAATGAATGGGTAAGCGGAAAGCCAATCAGTCCGAAGGTGCGCATTACTTACCGGCTGCCGATTTGTTCTTCATCTTGTGGCTGATGAAACCGATAACCATCGGAAGCACAGAAATCAGAATAATAGCAATAACTACCGATTCGAAATGTGCTTTTACCCAAGCGTTGGTTCCAAGCCAATAACCCGCCAGTGACATCGATGAAATCCACAAGATTCCGCCACCAATATCAAACGGTAAAAACTTGCGTTTGTAATCCATTTTACCCACACCTGCCACAAACGGAGTAAATGTGCGCACAATTGGTACAAAACGCGCCATTATAATTGCTTTTGTGCCGTATTTCTCGAAAAATGACTGTGTTTTGTCGATATACTGCTGTTTTACCAGATTGCGGCCAAAGAGCTTAAGACCGGTTACACGACTTCCAATAAATCGACCGATTGCATAATTGGTGTTATCGCCCAAAATTGCAGCTACCGAAAGCAAGGCAATCAACACTCCGATATTCATCGGCGCATCAGGCTGATCGGCGCTACGTGCGCAAATGGCGCCAGCCGCAAACAACAACGAATCGCCCGGTAAAAAAGGCATAATCACCAAACCTGTTTCAACAAAAATGATCAGAAACAGAATCGCATAAATAGCTGTTCCGTAATCATTCACCCATTGATCGAGGTAATCGTTAATATGAAGAATGATGTCGAGTAATTCTTTCATAAGTGTGTTGCTTAAAGTGCTTTTGAGTTAACCGGCTGCAAATGTAATGGCTATCAACCAATAAACTGCACTTGTCTTTTCTCGACTCCGCTCGAAATGACAAGAGCTTAGCGATTTCACTGTTTTGCTTGAAATGTAACGTCCTAAAATAAGTTGACTTTTGTGTCAACTTATTTCAGGACGAGGCAGTTTGATCTTTTCTCCAGTTCACGGATCTGCGACTTGGGTGGTTTCTTGCTTTTCACAGGTGCTTTGCTTTTCCAGTCTAATGTACCATGTTTTCTCAACCATACCAATACGGTACTTCGACCCTGAATACCATACTTGTGCTGGGCTTGCTTATAAGTAAGATACCCTTTTTCTACTTCATCAACCAACTGCAATTTAAAGGCTAAACTGTAATCTCGTTGAGTCCTTTTGAAATGATCCTTTTTCCCAATGTTTGTCATAGAAGTTGACTTTTGTGTCAACTTATTTCAGGACGAGGCAAAATGACAAAACAAAAAGCCCTTGCCTCGTTGAGCCAAAACAAAAAACCCTTGACTCGTTGAGCTAAAACAAAAAGCCCTTGTCACGTTGAGCGGAGTCGAAACGAGACAAGGGCTTTAGCTACAAAGCTCTTTATCAATACTGCGGAACCGAAGGATCGATTTCGCGTCCCCAGGCCAGAATGCCGCCTTTAAGGTTATGCAAGTTGGTAAAACCATGCTGCGATTCAAGTGCCTGAATAACAGAAGCTGAACGTGCACCGCTGCGGCAGTGTACAATTACAGGTTTGTCTTTGGCAATTTGATCAACGTGGGCGAGAATGGTGCCCATCGGAATAAGTTCGCCACCAATTGTGGCAACATCGGCCTCGTGCTGTTCGCGCACATCGATTAGTTGATGCGCTTCGTTGTTGTCGCGCATACGTTTGAGGTCCTGAACGGTAATCTCTTTCATATTAGAATAGCTGTGTGTTTCTAGGAAGTTTTCTGCATTTCTTTGGGGAGATACTGGAAAAATGTATCGCCGCGAAGTCCGACACGAAGTGTTTCGAGCGGAATCACTTCTTCGGGTGCAATATTGCCCAGGTTTACGTTAGCTCCGAAAAGCTTGATAAACCAAACCTGTTGTGATTTCTGCGGGGCTTCCCAAATGATATTTTCGGGTTTTACTTTGGCAATGATTTTATTTACCAGCATGGTATGTGCTGAGCCGTTGCGGTGGTAAATACCAACGTTTCCGCTTTCGCGGGCTTCGGCAATTACTTTCCACGATCCGGCCTGCAGCTCTTTCTGCATCATTTTTGTCCACATATTGGGATGTATGATGATGCCTTCTTCTTTAGAGCCGACTTCAGAAACTACAGTATAATCGCTGGCAAGTTTTTGAATGTATTCACATTTTTCATCGTGCGGCATGTCAATTGAACCGTCTGAAACTTCGGCCATATCAACACCGAGTTGACTGCAAAGTTTCCGGTAATCATCAAACATGCCGCGTATGATAAAGGCTTCAAATAAAGTGCCGCCGAGATATACTTTTATACCGGCATTCTGGTACAGCTTTATTTTCTCCTTTACATTTTTGG
>JBKDHA010000053.1:0-30299 GCA_046335555.1 Bacteroidota bacterium | reverse complement strand
CGGCATTATTCTCCTGCGTGAAATTATAGTCTTCGGAGCGCAAACGGCCTTCGGAATAATCTACAAATTCATAATCCATACTCACCAAGCCGCGCTTCCCGAAAAAGAAAGCCAGACTACCCATTGCGCGCAGCGGGGTGCGAATGGTATAATCAAATTCTCCTTCAGGCGAGTTTGATTCAAATTCATTGTTGTTAAACTTGGAACGCATGAAGGCGCTGTATTCATCACTGAGTCTAAGAACGCTTGGCGTTTGCACACTGAATCCAAAACGCACCAGATCAACCGGGCGGTAAATGAAGCCAACGCGCAGGTTGAAACCGCTGCCGCGTGTGGTTAATGTTTGCTCGAAGCTAAACGACTGAAAAGCACTGTTGGTGCTGTCTTCGGTTTCGGCATAGAAGCTGTTTTCTTCGTAGCGCACACGAGGCAAACTTACTGAGGCCCCGATGTAAAAACGCTCACTATAATTGCCGCCGATTCCGAATGAAATATCACTCATCCCGCCACGTGTTTCAATGCGTTTTTGCTGAAGCACAATGTTTCCGTCGGGAATGGTATCGTAATAGCGTGTTGAATCGCCGGGATAGTTTTCTAGCAGGTAAACATTCCACGCCAGCCCGTCGCTGAAAGCACTGAGACCTGAAGGCGGTGTTCCTTCGGCACCAAATTTCCATGCATCCAGTTGCGATGTGGAACTATTACCGGTCATCAGCAAATTAGCCTGATACGATTGATAGCGGTTGTAGGTAATACTAAACGCCAGCGATTGCCAGCCTTTTTGCTCGGTGTTTTCGGTACGGCCGGCAAACACAACACCGGCATTGTCAATTCTGAAATTCGACCGTACATCGTCAGAAAGCGTGCCGTTGTAAGTTGAAGTTACACGCTGATTAAACAATGAAGGAGAAAGGGTAAAATCATTGCGGCGGTAAACACCAAGTCCGGCAGGGTTTCCAGAGGTTACAGACATATCGCCGCCGAGCGCACCGAAAGCTCCTGCCATTCCGTTGTAGCGCGCTGAGCCTCCGAAACCGGTAAACGAATACCGGAGCACATCAATTTCGTTTTGGGCGATAAGTGTACTGCTGCCCGTAAGGAGCAGCAGTACAAGGGAGAATATTCTTTTCATAAACTATTTCGCGAAGTACTGTTTATCGCGGACGGCTTGATGAGCCGGAAGAGCCTGAACTGCGGGGCGATGAATCAGAAGAGCCGGATGAACTGCGGGGTGTTGAGCTCGGCGCACTGCTTGGTGTGCTCGAAGAAGGCGAACTTCCGCCCGTATCAAAACGCGGTGTCGAACGCGGTGTTTCTGTATTGCGCGGCGTGGTATTCAGATTCGGCGCAGGCTGATCGTTTACACGCGGACGAGGAGGAAGCGGAGGTGCTGTGTTGCTGCCCGGTGATGGTGCAGAAGTACTGCCGCCGCGGTCAATAGTTGTATTGGCCGGCGGTGCAGGCACAGAACTTATAGGTGTTGTGGAACTGCGGCCCGGAGTAACTGCGGGAACAGCAGGTGTGCTTGTTCCACCGCCGCTGTTGATTCCGTAAACCGGTCGGGCTTCAGTTGCGGGCGGATTCAATGCGGTGTTTACTTCGTCGCGGCTCATGGTTTCGGCACCGTTTTCGGCAGCCACTTCACGCATTACAAGTTCGCCGAGCGTTCCGTTTTGAACCGCTTCGCCGCGGCCGCCTGAACCATTGGTTGAACCACGCGGACCGTAATAAGCACTGTTGTTATCGTAACTGTTGAAATAATTGTTGTTTCCCCAGCCGCCATTTTGCATCATACCAGCCTGATAACCCATCCAGTAAGGATCGTTGTAGGAATTCCAGCCATACCAGGGATCATACCAACCGTTGCCCCAGCTGTTTCCCCAGCCACAACCGTAACCAGGGCCCCACGGGTTTGAGTTCCAGTACGGATTTCCCCAGCCCGGGGTAAAGCCCATTCCGGGATTCATATATACCGGAGAAATGTAAGTCATTCCGCTACCAATTCCCCAGCCCCAGCCTTGGTTCCAGTACCAGAAAGAACTCGGATTGTAGTTATACATTTGATACTGCGGCCCCCAGAAATTGTATCCATTGTAAATACTTGTGCCGTAGTTGTATGGATTGTTGGTATAGAAATACGAGTTTGTATAATAGGTATCATAATAGCCATACCCCGGTACCGGACTGTTGAAGCGGCGGAGACGGGCTGCATACTCGTAATCGTAATAATCATCGTAATCGAACGGTTCATCGTAATAATCTGAACCGGGCTTTGAACGGGCTTCGCGTTGCTTTTCTGCCAATTCAAGGGTTTCAGCTTCTTCTTTGAGACGCTGCTCTTCTTCTTCCCGTGCTTTGGCTAATGCTTTACGCTCGGACTTGGCATCTTTCATCGAGTAATAAATATCGTCCTTTTCTCCTGAACCTTTAGCCATTTTGGATGTGCTGCAGGAATCCAGTGCCAGCAAGGCGATACCGGAAAGAGCGAGTAAAGTCAGCTTTTTCATATTGCTGCGTATCAAGTTAAAAACAACTCATTGATTACTTGTATAAATATACAGCATAAATCGTGCTAAAAATTCGATTTTAATTAGATTTTTATATCCGGCATTGCTGTTCCGTTTTAGGAGACTTTATTTAGCCAGAAGTGTTTTTTCCCTTCGGGAGTGAAAAATGTAAAGTGTTAAGTGTTAAACGTAAAAGGACTGTCTTTGATGAAATACCATCAGTTGCACCGCGATGTTTCGCGATACAATTTAAAGCTGTCTTTGATAAAATCTCTCTTGTTGCATCGCGATGCCGTCTTTGAGCTAACAAAGCCTGTCCCAATCCCCAAAAACAAAAATCCAGTCTTTGAGGAAATCCCCTCCGTAACATCGCGATGCTGTCTTTGATCCACAAACCCTACCCCATCTTAACCACCAAAACCGGAATCTTTACTTTGTGCCTAACTGTCTCAACAGTTGTACCAAACAGCATATCCTTGAACCAACTGTGTCCGTGTGCGCCCATAACCAATAAATCAGCAGAGGCATTATTTACTATTTCGGGAATGCGTTCTTTGGGACTTCCGAAACCGAGGGCTGTTTCAATTTTAAGTCCCTGACTGGTTAACCGTGCTTCGTATTCTTCCAATGCTTTTTCGTCGAACCCGGTTTCATAATCGGCAGTTTCCTGTTGCATAACGCGGGCTCCGGCAGTTTCTGTAATGTGTATGAGCAGGTAAGTTGCTTCTTTTCCGCCTTGCTGCAAAGCATGACTCAATGCAATATGATCGGTTTCCGAGAAATCAACACAAACAGCAATGCGGTTGTAGCTGCTGCGAGCCGAGAGCACTAATGTTTCGGGCAGCAAATGCGGGAGTGCTTTTTCCTGAATGCGCTGCCGCCCGAACAACGGGCGCAGTGTAACCCAAAGCAGCAGAATACCTGCAGCAATGGCCAGCGGAATAACTGTGCAGGCAATAAGCACAGGATAATTACTGTTCCCCAGCCATTCGCTTATTGTATCGATTACTAATTTACCGTTCAGGCTTACGATAATTGCAGCGCAGCACCAAGCCGGAATCACTAACCAGGGGCCGGCAACAAACTGTCCCATCAGTTTCTTGCTGCTCACAAAATGGATCAGCGGAATTACGGCAAAACCTAATTGCAGACTGAGAATGACTTGACTAAGTATAAGCAGATTTTCGGTCTGCCCTTCTCCACCTATGAGCAATGTAATAACTGCCGGTACAATTGCAATAAGTCGTGTAATAAGCCGGCGCAGCCAAGCCTGAAGGCGGAGATTGAGATAACCCTCCATTACAATTTGTCCGGAAAGTGTTCCGGTAAGCGTTGAGCTTTGTCCGGCAGCAATCAGCGCAATTGCAAAAAGAGCAGGTGCCATTGTACTGCCAAATACATCGCCGAGCATAGTGTGCGCATCTTCTATGCTGGTTATATCTGTAAGCTCGTTTGAGTAAAATGCTGCAGCAGCAAGGATCAGAATTGCAGCATTTACAAACAAAGCCAGATTGAGTGCAATTGCCGAATCAATAACATTGAACCGAATAGCGGAACGTATGCCTTTTACTGTGCGGTCGATGCGGCGGGTTTGCACTAATGATGAGTGCAGGTACAAGTTATGCGGCATTACTGTTGCGCCGATAATTCCAATTGCAATGTATAAAGCTCCTTCGCCGGGCAGCGATGGAAAAAGTCCTGAGGCAATTTCTTTGATGGATGGTTTTGCAAAAAACAACTCCGTAAGAAACGACATGCCGATAAGACCAACCAGTGCAATAATAAATGCTTCCATTTTCCGGATACCGAAACGCTGCAAAGCCAGAAGCAAAAAAGTATCGAGTACGGTAATCAAAACGCCAGCCAGCAAAGGCAATCCAAACAGCAATTTCAGACCAATTGCCATACCAATTACTTCGGCCAGATCTGTTGCGGCAATAGCTATTTCGGCCAAAAACCAAAGTATGCGGTTGATAAACTTCGGGTAATGTGCCCGCGATGCTTGTGCCAGATCAAGCCCGGCTACCAGTCCAAGCCGCGCACTCAGGCTTTGCAAGAGCAAGGCCATCAGGTTCGACAAAACTAACACCCAAATCAGTGCATATCCGAAACGACTGCCTCCCGCTATATCTGTAGCCCAGTTGCCGGGATCCATGTACCCAACACTTACTAAATAGGCCGGCCCTACAAATGCCATTAATTTTCGCCAGAAACCAGTTTTGCCGCGTGTATCAACGCTGCTGTTTACTTCCTGAAGTGATGGTGATGGTTCTTTACCCACGATTTAATACGTTGATGAATGAGCCAAAGTTATACAATACTTTTTAATTTGTTAGCCTTATCTAACATTTATTCTAAAAAAAGGTAATAGATTACGGCTTTACAAATTTATATAGGCGTTTCGTTTTCGCTTTTGTTGCAGGATTAAAGATGTTCAGATCAAGAAGTGAGTCACTAATAATTTGGCCTTCGTAACGCTGTTCACCAGTTTCGCCTTTAACAGTAAATTTAACCGAACAGTTTTTGCTGCTGCGTTTGTATTTGCCGGTAAGAATACGTGAGAAATTTTCGGGATCGCGGTTAAACCAGGTCATAACTTGTTTGTAATCATTGACCGAAGTGGAAACCAAAACTACATTATCTGCATAAAACCGAATTACGGCTGAACTCTCGGTATCAATTTTAAAAGTATAGATCCCGTCGAATTGAAGCACAGGGCATTTATCGCCTTTAAAAGCAAGAACAACTGTAAGTAATAATGTAAAGCTGAATAAACGGAGCCGGGGTTTCATTCTGCAAAGTTAAACGGGCAAGCGATAAACAAAAAACCTCCGGCGAAATTGCCGAAGGTTTTTTGAAGAGTTAGTTCCTATTAGTTTTCGCCACGAATAAGGTGAACGAAGCCTGATCCTGTAATCGGTTCCATGTCAGGGAAACAACGTGAGGTGTATTTAGTTACGAAGTAATAAACACCTTCTGATGATTTGGATGAGTTAAACTGTCCGTCCCAGCCGACGTTATAATCGTTCGAATAAAACACTTCCTGTCCCCAGCGGTTGTAAACCCAGATTTCATAAGTTCCAACATAAAGCTCTGTAAAATCAAAGCCGGGTTGGTTTGAAGCCTGAGTCTGGCCAGATACAGACACATCAAAGAAGGGATAGAAGAAATCGTTTTTACCGTCGCCGTTTGGTGTAAATACGTTCACCATTGAATCAGGTGAAAACACATTCAGTGGCGGCACATACGTTAAAATAATTGAATCTCTGATTGGACATGGATTAGTAGAATAAACAACTGTGTACTGGTTGCCAAGAACCGGATTAGGCACAATCAATATCTGTGATGTAGCGCCGGCAATCAGGGCTCCGCTTGGGTCATACCACTGATAACCGGGTTGATTCGGCAATCCGATCAAGGTAATTTCAGGATCTCCGAAGCAGAATTGTGTAGTGATACCAGCTGTGTCTAATCGGGGCGGATTTATTAACTGAACCGTGTCATTTCGCGTACAACCTAAGGAGTCAACGATAGTAACAATGTAGGTTCCTCCGGGTAACCCTGAAATGTTTTGAGTTGTTTGTACCGGTGTGGTATTCCACGTAAAAGTATTAGGCGGAATACACGTTAGACAGGCGGCAGCGGCAGAGCCATCGGTGTAATTATAACAGGTAGGATCGTTTCCTACAATTGCTGTTTGCAACTCGGTAAGTTCAATAATTACTTTGAGGCGGGTAATGCAGTTTGTATCACTTATAGCCTGCATAACTACTTCAAATGTATCACCGGCGGTAACAACAGGAACATAAAGTGTATCGTTTGTTGCACCCGCAATCGGGTTACCGTTCGGGTCAATCCACTGATAGCTGTTGAAACCGGGGCTTGCCACGAGGAAAGCACCTGTATTGCCGGGGCAGAAACGTGCTGAAATAGCATCATCAATATTACCGCAAGAGCACTCTACATAAGCATAACCAAAGTGACCTCCGAAAATACAACCTGCAACTGTGAAACGAACAGTAATATTTTGGTTAATATAGGCGGTAAGATCAAAGGTAATGGTTGTCCACGGCTTGTAAGATGTAAACGGATCGGTTGGGCAAAGCTGATAGCCGGGAATAGAACCGCCGGCATTTTCGTAGTACTGCAGACAGTTTGAAATTGGGTTGCCTAATGAGTCGAGAACCTCAATCTTAAAATAAGGCTGTTCATTTGCAGAATGTCCACCATCGTTCAAAACAACTGCATAGCGATAGGTAAAGCTGGTATTGTTAGGATCAACAGTAAATGTTTGTTCAATTGTTTCGCCCATGTAGTTTGAGCAATTGTTACCCAAACGAACTGAATACTGACCACCATTGGGAGGTACTGTAGGGAAACCTCCGCAGGGATCAAACTGAGCTGAGGCGGATGTCATAACTGTATGACGTGCGCTGCAATCACTAACAACAGCATCGTTTGTAGTTGAGAAGAAACCCGGCACAATGTTTTGCAGCGGACCACTTGATGACAAAGTGTTATCACCTATGGTTCCACTCCAGCCTGTGAAATCACCGGTTTCAAACCCGGGGTTTGTGCAGGGTGCTACAGCTGTTGTGGTTACAGGAAAAGAACTGCGCATACTGGCATACGGGTTAGGCAGGCCATACTTTTTGCTGATGTAGTTGCGCTTGCTGCGCTCAAGATAGATGCGCGTTTCAACAGCAGAGAGATTTGCCTGATGCGCTCGGAACATAACGCTGTCGGCATTGAAGCCAATCAGCGAATCGTTTATGGGCTGAGCAGCTACTGCTGCGTGGGCATGGTCGTGCCCGTGGTCGTTTCCGCTTGAGTGGTCATGCTGCTGAGCATTTGCTGTCATGCACCAGATAGTTGCGGGAACCAGTAGGGTAAGAAGTCGTTTCATAGGTTGCATTTAGTCTGCCGGGAATAAAATTACAATTTTTTATAACCTGCACAACTGTTTTTGCAGTTATACATGTTTGCCAATTTTAATAACGCAAATCAGAATAAAAGATACAGCCGGAGAAATTTATCTGTAAAAATCCTAACTTTATAGCATTCACAAAAGCTATGAAACACTTGTACCGCCTTATTTTGCTGCTTTCCGGGGTAATCTGCACCACTCTTTCGGCTCAGGCTCCTTTGCCTGCCGGAATGGCTCCCGGTGAACTTCAGGCAATGCCTGCATATTTGCAACAACCCCGGGTCTCAGGCATCACCACTCCCCCCCCCGGCTCCGATGTTCGCACCATGGCCGAATGGGAAGAAATTCAGGCCCTCACCATCACCTGGACCAGCTACCAGTCAACACTTCGCGAAATTGTGCGGGCTGCCCGCCTCGAAACCCAGGTCTATATCGTTTGCAGCGATTCTGTTACGGTTAAAAATTACCTGACCAATAACAATGTTCCGCTTTCCAATATCCACTACATCATTGCCCCGTTCAACTCAGTTTGGTTTCGCGATTACGGACAAAACACCGTTTACACTGCCGGCGTTGATTCACTGGCTTTAGTTGACTGGATCTACAACCGTCCCCGCCCCAAAGATGATACGCTGCCTTCGGTAATTGCCCGCACAATGGGCATTCCGCTTTACGAAACATCACAAGCCCCCTGGAATCTGATTCACACCGGCGGAAATTTTATGTCGGACGGATTTGGCACCGGTTTCTCATCAAATCTTGTAGTTGATGAAAATCCCCAGCTTTCAATACCTCAAATTGATACCATAATGAGTGCATTCATGGGCATCAATACCTACATTAAAATGCCGGTATTGCCGTATGATGGCATTCACCACATTGATATGCACATGAAGCTGCTCGATGAGCAAACACTTATGGTAGGTCAATATCCGGTTGGTGTTGCCGATGGTCCGCAGATCGAAGCAAATCTCCAATTTGTGCTTTCCAACTACAATTCGGTTTACGGCACACCTTATAAAGTAGTGCGTATTCCGATGCCTCCCGATCAGTCAGGCGATTATCCTGACCAAAACGGAGATTATACGACTTATACCAATGCTGTTTTTGTAAACAAAACCGTAATTCTCCCGACCTATTATCAGCAATACGATACAACTGCAATTCGTATTTGGGAAGAAGCTTTGCCGGGCTACAACATCGTTCCTGTAAACTGCAATTCTATTATACAGGCCAGCGGAGCAATCCATTGTATTACTCACAGCGTTGGTGTTGACGATCCGCTGCTGATTTCGCATCAGTCATTGCCGAATACAACCAACACTACAACGCCTTATCAGGTTGATGCATTGATCCGCCACCGCAGCGGCATTCAAACTGCAACTCTTTACTGGACAACCGATACCTCTCAGGCCTGGCAAACAGTAAGCATGAATGCAAATGCTTCGCCTAATGGTTATACCGGTTTCATTCCTGCACAGGCAGTCGGAACGGATGTGTTTTATTATATCGAAGCAGCTTCTGTATCGGGTAAAACTCAGGTGCGACCAATGCCGGCACCGGCCGGATGGTGGAAATTTACAGTTTCTGGGCCAACCAATATTGTGAGCAATTCAGTCCCAGCTTTCAAACCGGCATACCCGAATCCGTCGCACGGCATCACCTGCATACCGGTAAGTCTTTCGTCGGCAACAACCGGACAGCTATTGCTTACCGATATGCTTGGCCGTACCGTTCAGGTTATACACAGCGGAAGTTTTGCCGCAGGAGAACGCAATTATTTTATCGACTCAAGCACATTGCCGGCCGGAGCTTACCATCTGGTATTGCAAACCGAAACCGGCCGTGCAGTTCAGTCGCTCATGATACGCTGATGAGTAACGGTCCTGTAAAAAGAAGTAACGAATACACACTCAAGGAAGCGATCACCGAGCTTCTTGAAACGTATCGCCTCAACACCAAAATGGATGAGGTAAAAGCTGTTGAAGCCTGGGAAAAACTGATGGGGCCGGCAATTGCCAGGTACACACGACATATTTCCATCAGCAACCGCACACTGTATATTGAAATAACATCAGCAGCATTGAGGCAGGAACTCAGTTACGGGAAAAGCCGTATCATAAACATGATGAACGAAGCTGCGGGGACTTCAGTAATTGACGACGTAATTTTGCGCTGATGAAATTGCTTGCTGATGCTACACTTTTTGCAGCCACATCTCATACCGGACAATTTCGGAAGGACGGAACTACGCCCTATATCAATCATCCGATTCAGGTAATGCACCATCTTGTGCATATGGCTGAGATACATGATGAAGAATTACTTTGTGCGGCAGTCTTGCACGATGTAATTGAAGATACTGACGTAACCGCTCTGCAAATTGAGCAACGTTTTTCAAAACGCATCAGTTCAATTGTTGTGGAACTTACAGATGACAAACATCTCGGAAAAAGTGAACGCAAGCTCAGTCAGATTGAAAATGCGCATACGCTAACCGGCGAAGCCCGCCTGATCCGCATCAGCGATAAAATTTGCAATGTGCACGATATGTATATGGCACCGCCGCAAAACTGGTCGGTAACCGAGCGGCTCAATTATGTTACGTGGGCGCTTGCGGTTGTAGAACATATCCGCGGTACGCACGATAAATTGGAGAAAAGTTTTGATGAACAGGTCCGTGCTGCCTGGAAGCGGTTAAGTCATGCACCGGCGCCGTTTTTGTAAAATCAACTACCAATCAAAAACACCGCCGGGCGTTTATGCAAATCAACCGCAGGCAGTTTTTTCCAATCACCTACACTACAGCTTCTGATCCATTCAGAAGGCAGCGTAAGATCACAGGCTACGCAAAGGCGCGTGTTGCTGTCGAGTGTTTGCAGAAGTTCCTGCAAAAGTTTCTGATTGCGGAATGGTGTTTCAATAAAAAGCTGTGTAGTTCCGCGCCTTCTGGTTTCTGATTCTAGGCGGCGAAGTTCGTTGCGGCGTTCACCAGCATCAATGGGCAGGTAGCCGTGAAACATAAACTGTTGCCCGTTCATGCCCGAAGCCATGAGAGACAGCAGCAGCGATGAAGGTCCGATGAGCGGCACTACTTTTATCCCGGCATCGTGAGCCATGCGCACAATTACGGCTCCCGGATCGGCTACGCCGGGGCATCCTGCATCACTCAGCAACCCAATTTCGCCCCCATTCTTAGCTACAGTTAAATAAGCACGCATATCGGTTTCTGCAATATGCTTGCCCATCGGATGCAGCGTGAGCTCGGCCTGCGGCGTAATGATACCGGCCTTTTTGAGCACCTGACGTGCCGCCTTTTCATTCTCAACCACAAACTCGTTCAGGCGGCGCATGACCGACAAAGCCCGCGGCGAAAGTACCGTTTCAGGAAAAACATCATCGCCAAGCGGAACCGGAATCAAATACAGAATGCCCATTAGTTATGTTTTTGCTGATAACGGTTAACTAAAACTGCGCAGGCATCATTGACCAATTGATAAACGAGCTCAAAGCCTTCTTCTCCGCCAAAGTACGGATCCGGAACAGCCCGGTTTTGGCCCGGATGCAGTTGATTGAGCAGCAAATCGGTTTTCTGTAAATCCTGTTCGCTGCGTGCCAGGCTGCGCACATTGCTCAGGTTCTCGCTGTCCATAACATAAATCTCATCGAAACGGTCAAAATCATCGGCGACAAACTGACGGGCGCGCAGCATCGATATTTCTACGCCATGATTACGCGCATTGGCCGCCGAACGCTTGTCGGGCTGCTCACCTGCATGCCAGCCGGATGTACCGGCCGAATCAACCTCAACAACAGCGGCCAGTCCGGCAGCTTTGAGCTGATGGCGGAGTATGCCTTCGGCAAGCGGAGAACGGCAAATATTACCAAGACAAACCATTAAAACACGGGTTTTCATAAGCTGCAGTATAACATCTGTTTGAACGCTGCAAAAATACAACTCATTTTCATCTTGTATTTTGTATTTTAGAGCGCCTTACCAAAGCCTGCTTTTGTGCTCACAAATCGCCTGCAGATTTTCTGCGTTTTTTTTCTTTGTTTTTTCTGTAATCGCATTGCAGCGCAGAGCTACGATTTTGTGAGTTACGGTGTTGAGCAGGGACTTTCGCAAAGTAATGTAACTGATATTTTGCAAGACTCACGCGGCTATCTCTGGATAGGAACGTATGGAGGTGGCTTAAACCGATTCGATGGTATTTCTTTTCGCGAGTATTCGCTTAAAGACAGTCTGCCCGGACAAATTATCAGTGCGCTTTGTGAAGCCCCAAACGGAGATATTTGGGTTGGAACAACGTGGGGCGGAGCCGGACGTTATGATGGCAAACATTTTGAAACTTTCCATAAGCATAACGGACTTGTTTCTAATACTACTCTTGCCACTCATACACACCAAAATACTGTACTTCTGGGTATGGCTGAAGGAGGAATCTATCAATACGATTACTCCTCAAAACTCATTAAACGTATAAGTACACGTCCTAATGTATCTGCTTTAACCAGCGATAATCAGCAAGTTATATGGGCGGGTGTTGAAAATTCATTATTACAATTGAATAATGGAAAAGAAAAAGAAATTGCGCTTCCGGGTTCAAATGGGAAAAAAATAACAGTAAATAAATTAACCTACAATAAAAGCGGATTCATTTATGTCGGAACGTCTTCCGGCTTGCATATACTTCATATTTCTTCCGGAAAATTTATCGAGAATCATCTCACCGCCTTATTAAGAGGAAAAGATATTACTGATATAATTATTACCAGTGATAATAATGTAATGATTTCCACCCGCAGTGGAGAACTGATTATTTCCAAAAAGAATTCGGAAGAGTATAGCCTTTATAATGAAAACAACGGACTTATAACAGGCGGTATTTTTTGCCTTTTTGAAGATAATGCCGGCCGGATATGGATTGGCAGTAATGGCAACGGGTTAATCAGGTGGCGAAGTCAGGCATTCACCTATTTTTCAAATGTTAAAGACCTAAATGCATCAGATGTTTTCAGAATAGTTGAAGACAGCCGCAAACGGATTATTACAGGCTCATATTCTCAAGGATTGAATTGCTATGAAAATGGTAAATCATGGCCGATTCTGAATGGCGGAAAACCATTTGTACAACCTGTAGCAATTGTTGAAGATAATGCCAAACACCTTTGGGTTGGTCATTTAAACGGAGTTACTGAACTTGTAAATGATCGCCCGGTGCGCACACTGCTTCCCGGAAAACGAGTGCGTGCAGTAATGCAAGACTCGAAAGGGAATATGTGGTTCGGAACATGGGCCGATGGTTTGTATAAATACGATGGTCAAACAATTGAACAATACACCCAAGAAAAAAAACAACTTCCTCAAAACTATATTCATGCACTTTTAGAAGATCGGAAGGGACGGATATGGATAGGTACAGGCTCTGGTCTTGTTTGCTGTGATAACGGCAAATTCTCATTTTATAATAATGATCTGGGGCTATGCAATTCGTATATCGGATCATTACGTGAAGATAATTCAGGTAACATCTGGATGCATACCGACCAATGTGTTTCGTGGTTCGATGGTAAAATTTTTCATTCCATTACGGAAGAAGACGGGCTGCTTTCAAATACAACTTACTTTATCGAATTTGATCAAAACAATCGCCTCTGGGTAGGAACCAACAAAGGTGTTGACCGGGTTCAGCTCGACAGCAAAAACAATGTTGTATCTGTTTATCATTACACCGTAAATAATGGTTTCAGAGGCATAGAATGTAATTCACGAGCCGTTTTGCGTGATCATACGGGTTCACTTTGGTTTGGAACTATTAAAGGAGTAATCCGCTATTCACCGGCACAAGAAAAGAATGACCAATTAGAGCCAAACACTTATATAACTTCCATTCGGCTTTTTCTCGAAGACTCAGACTGGGATCAATATGGAAAAGGAGAGCGCGACTGGTTTAATCTTCCTGAATCAATTACACTTCCTCCCGAAAAAAATCACCTCACCTTTTATTTTACCTCGCTGCAGCTTCATAATCCGATAAATGTAAAATACCAGTTCATGCTTTCGGGTTTTGATTCGGCCTGGCAGCCAGTTACGGGTTTCAATCAGATTACATACAGCAACTTGCCTCCGGGTAATTATCGCTTCCTTGTTAAAGCAGCAAATGCTGATGGAACATGGGACAAAACACCGGCACAATCAGGAGAAATTACTATTCTCAGTCCCCCGCCCCCGTTCTGGAAAACATGGTGGTTTTACTTATTGCTGGCAGCAATTGCAGCAGCAGTGTTCTATTACTTCTTCTTTGTGCGTGCCGGAATTTTACGCAAACAACGTGAAGCGTTAGAAACCGAAATAAAACTCCGCACTCAGGAAGTAACGAAACAGAATGAAGAAAAATCGGTGATGCTCAAAGAAATTCATCACCGCGTAAAAAACAATCTTCAGGTTATTTCAAGTTTGCTCAATTTGCAGGCCGAAGGAATTACAGATCAGCGCGTACTTACTCTCTTTGAAGATTGCCGCCACCGTGTTAATTCAATGGCGCTCATTCACGAGAAAATGTATCAAAGTCATAATCTCGTTAATATCGACATCAACAGCTATATCGATGAACTTATCCACTCATTAGTTGATGCTTACGAAACAGACAAGACAATTCATCTCAAAACCAACGTTCAGAATCTGCCTTTCCGAATTGATACTATTGTACCGCTCGGACTTATCCTCAATGAAATTATTTCGAACGCCATGAAGTATGCTTTCCGGGGTTTAGAGGAGGGCAATATATTAGTCCAGCTTCAAAAAACCGGCGAGAATGAATACATTCTTGAAGCAGGCGATAATGGTATAGGCTTGCCGGCAGAGTTCGACCTCAAAAAAGCATCAACACTTGGCATGCAACTTATTATGATGCTCAGCGAACAACTCAGCGGAAGTGTTGAAATGCTTCAGGAACAAGGCACAATTTATCGTATCAAATTCCGTGAAGAAGTAAAAGACCGATTCTGATTTTCATGCTCCGCTTATTCACATTTTTCTTCCGCAAACTACCCGTTAAAGCTGGCAGTGCCGACGAACAACTTTATCTGCTGTCGGAGCATGAACAGAAAACACTGCGCAAACTCGAACAATTAATACTTATTCTTTCCGCTGCAATTGGCGCTGTAATGGTGCTCGTGCTGTACATACCGCAATATATTTTTCCTGAGTGGTTTGCCGAAAGTACTTTCACGATTCCGTTTACAGCAGTTAAGTTTTCGCTTTCGGTGACCTCTCTTGTTTATGGTATTGTGCTGGTGTATGTTGAAATTCTGATGCTCACTGCATTGCATTTGTATTGTGCACATGAAATTGCTGTGCGAACCGGTTTGTTCAGAAATGCTGAATCAAAACAGCAGAATTCTGCAGCCCAGCTCATTCTCATTGGCATGGAGAAGAAAGACAAGAGTTTGAGTTTATATGGTCTCGATCCGTTTCAGGGGCTTTCGCGAACTACAGTCTTTCTCCGCAATTTGCTTTTTGCGCTGAAAGCTACGCTGAGCAACCTTATCATAAAAATTCTGATACAGCGCATTCTCGGCCGCTATGCACTTCGTGCCGTGCTCGATTTGCTGGGCATTCCGATTTTTGCATTCTGGAATACCTGGGCCAGCTACAGAGTTCTGCGCGAAGCAAGAGTTGTAATTATGGGCGAAAATCTGCTGAATGAATTAGCCAAACGCTTGCAGGGAAATTTTTCGCAAGCCGATCATGATTTGATTTATGATGCGCTGCAATATGTAGCTATCAGCAAGCGCGATTATCACAGAAATCATTCGAGGCTAGCCGAATTAATTATCAACCGGTTTGAAATCAAACGGCGCAGTTCACATAAACTCAGCACAAATTTTTACGATAACCAGAAAGCTGCTCCGGCTGAGGTTCAGGCCATCTGCAAACTCATCATTACACTCGGCATTGTAGTTGACGGCTACTTCTCCAACCGCGAAAAGCGCCGCGTTGATGCCTTAAACGAATCCGGCATCCTGCCTTTTACTTCCGAACAAGTAAAACAATGGAGCAAAGATTTCACTGCAGGCCGGGGCATTCAATCTATGCTGGCTCAATTCCCCGAAGTAATTTCTGCTTAACAGCAAAAGAAAAGCGGCGAATCAGATTTGATTCGCCGCTTTGTGCATTGTATGTTCCGCTTACTGAATGCTGAGTTTTTTCTCAAGCTCTTCAATGTATGCACGGAAACGCTTGTCGGTATCCATCAGGTTATTGACTGTGCGGCAGGCGTGCAGTACTGTTGCATGGTCTTTACCTCCGCAGTGCATACCAATTGTTGCGAGTGATGATTTGGTCATGTTCTTTGCAAAGAACATAGCAATCTGACGCGCCTGAACAACTTCGCGTTTGCGGGTCTTCGACTTGAGCAGTTCAATTGGCAAATCGAAATAATCGCATACAACTTTCTGGATGTAGTCGATTGAAACTTCGCGGGCTGTGTTTTTCACAAACTTGTCAATCATATTCTTGGCAAGTTCGAGCGTAATCGCTTTTTTGTTGAGCGATGCCTGCGCGAGAAGCGAAATATAAGCGCCTTCGAGTTCGCGAATATTGGTTGTTATACTGTATGCGAGGTATTCAATTACTTCACGCGGAAGCTCAATACCGTCGATGTACAGTTTCTTTTCAAGAATGGCAATTCGGGTTTCCAGCCCCGGCACCTGAAGATCAGCAGAAAGTCCCCACTTGAAACGTGAGAGCAAACGCTGCTCCATGCCCTGCATTTCTACCGGCGGTTTATCAGCTGTAAGTACAAGCTGTTTACCGGTTTGGTGCAAATGGTTGAAGATGTGAAAGAAAACATCCTGCGTTTTGTCTTTGCCGGCAAAGAACTGAACATCATCAATAATGAGAACGTCTATCATTTGATAGAAGTGCACAAAATCGTTCTGGTTGTTGTTCTTAACGGCATCAATAAACTGGTGTGTAAATTTCTCGGAAGAAACATACAGCACTGTTTTACCGGGATGCAGGTTTTTGATCTGCAAACCGATTGCATGTGCAAGGTGTGTTTTGCCCAAACCAACACCGCCATATATAAGGAGCGGGTTGAATGCTGTTCCGCCGGGTTTCTGAGAAACGGCAAAACCGGCAGAGCGCGCCAAACGATTGCAATCTCCTTCAACGAAATTCTCGAATGAGTAATTCGGATTCAGCTGAGATTCAACATTCACCTTTTTAAGACCGGGAATGATGAACGGATTGCGAATCGTGTTCTTGTTAAGATCAATAGGCATAGCTACCGAGGGATTTTTTACATCCTTGCGGTTTGAAGCGGGGATCTTTACAGTATAAGGCTTGGTGCTGTTAAAACTGTTCTCCATAATAATAGAGTACTCCAGTTTACCTTCCGGACCAAGTTCTTTCTTAATCGTTTTCTTGAGCAGTGTGATGTAGTGCTCTTCAAGCCATTCGTAAAAGAACTGACTTGGTACCTGAATCGTTAAGATGTTTTCCTGAAGCTTCAAAGGCTTGATGGGTTCAAACCAGGTTTTGAAACTTTGGGAGCTGACATTGTCCCTTATGATGTTTAGGCAATTTTCCCAGACGTTGTCGTGCGTTTTCTCCATTCGTAAGTACTCCTGCAATTCTATATGGTGAGTTTGTGTGTGTTTTTTGGCGACGAGTGTGAATCGTGTCACGAAATTATCATTTCATTACAGAGTGTGATAATTTTTTGAACAATTTATTTTCAGAAAATTTTCATTAAACACTTGACATTCTCCTAACTTCAACAGATGTGCTATTCAGAGCCATTTTTTTCGATTTTTTGTCTGTTGCGATTGTTATTTTCCCTAAACGTATTCCTGCCCAACCAACTTGTGTGACATGGACATTTTTATTTTCACGGTTTTTTAGTATGACAGGCTTTTCAAGGAAAGTGTGTGTGTGTCCTCCGATTATTATATCTATACCGCGCGATTCTTTTGCAAGTACAACATCACTTACTTTATCATTCTCGTATTTATATCCGAGATGTGAAAGACAAATAACGATGTCGCACTTTTTTTCGTCGCGCAATATATGAACCATTTCTGCCGACTTTATTATTGGGTCATTATAAACGGTTTTTCCATAAAGACGTTTGTCAACTAATCCAACAAGTTCGATCCCCAAACCAAAAACGCCAATTTTCACTCCGCCTTTATCAAAGATTTGATATGGTTTAGTTTTTCCTTCCATAGGCGTGCCGGTAAAATCGTAATTGGCACACAGCATTGAAAAGCTAGCGTGTTTGAGTTGTGTTGCAAGATTATCGAGACCTGCATCAAAATCATGATTACCGATAGCTGCGGCATCGTAGCCCATGCTGCTCATGAGTTTTATTTCAGGTTCACCATTATACAAATTGAAGTAGGGTGTTCCCTGAAACATATCACCTGCATCAAGCAGCAGCACATGCTCTTCCTGCTGTCTGATTTTCCGAATCAGTGCTGCGCGGCGTTCAACACCACCAAGCCCTGCATATTTCGGATCGTTATCAGGAAACGGATCGAGATGACTGTGTACGTCATTCGTATGCAGCACTACAATGCGCACATTATCGCTGTCTTTCTTTCTGAAAGAACTGAGTGCTGCTGTGGCTGCAAGTCCTGCTGTGCCTGCTGTGAGCAGTCGTAAAAATTCGCGGCGCGATGTTTTACTCATAATACATCCTCCCGTCGAGCGGCGAACCGATAGGTTGATTTTTTGCGTTTATTTCACTGCAATGCTGTAAAAGTGCATCGCGAATTTTCAGTGCTGTACTTTCCGTTTTTACCGGAGATCCGAAAAACGACATTTTATCGCCGCCGGCAGCAAGATAATCGGATGTCGCAATTCTGTAATTTCTGCTGAGTTCAAGCGGCTTTCCGTTAATCAACGTTTTTCCGGGTGTGCGGTCGCCGCGGATGCCCATTTTTAATCCTGCAACAGGCATTCCTCCCGATGCAGCAAGAAATTTCAGCAAGTCTTCCATCTTCGCTCCTGAAATTGTAATGATTACAATTTCATTATCAAAAGGCATAAGACTAAAAATATCGCCGCGAGTAACATTGCCTTTTGGCAGTGAGCTGCGAAGTCCGCCGTTGTTGAGCAAACACATATCAACCTGAAGCGTTGCTGCTGAAGGATCTTTTGCTCTTGCATATTCAAGCACAACATCAGCTACAAAATTTCCAAGCAATGTTTCAGGTTTATCTTTTTCCTTCGGCATTGCTTCGGTTGTGCGTGCTACAACTGAATTCATTTCTGCATCAAGGCGCATTTTATATGGCCCTATTATTACATGCGTTGCAGAATCATGCTGCGTTGATTTTGGATTCAGTTCTACTGCCGCAACTTCTGTTCCTGTTACATGCGCACGGCGACTGCACGAAAGCAGCAGAGTCGCGGCAACCGCAGCAGCAAGGAATACATGGCTGATTTTTCTCTGAAAAAACATTGAGCAGGTTTACAGGGTAATCACACAAGTTTACCAATTCCGGCGCAGCTATTAAAGCCGCTTAACGAATATTTTGTCTCATTTTCGCATCGTGCTGCATATCAGACATTCAAAATTTATTTTGCAACTGATTACTGCACTGTGTTTACATTAGCGTTACAAACTATAAATTATGTTTTCAGCCGAAACTCAGATTCGTGTCCGCTACGGTGAAACCGACCGTATGGGATATGTTTATTATGGTAATTATGCCGAATACTTTGAAGTAGGACGTGTTGAAGCGCTCCGTGCATTGGGCTGGAATTACCGGGAAATGGAAGACAGCGGAATTTTACTCCCGGTTTACAGTTTCAGTATTCGGTATTTTAAACCTGCTTTTTATGATGACTTGCTTACGGTAAAAACAATGATTACCGAAAAGCCGGGCACTCGTCTTCAGTTTAAGTATGAAATTACGAACGACAAAGGCGAGAAACTGAATGAAGGCGAAACCACACTTGTATTTATCAGTGCCGAAACCAAACGTCCGTGCATGGCTCCCGATGGTTTTGTGAAAGCACTTCAGCCTTATCTCGATAAAGAATAATTTTTATCGCGAAGCAATCCATTTCAACTCAACGTTGTCGAGCTTTTTTAGTGCCGTACATAAAGCATCAGCATCACGCATCCGAACAGAAAATTCGAGGCTGCATTCTATTTCAAACACTTGTGAACGCTGTTCGGCTTCAAATTCTTTGAGCAGTTTCATCACCGCATTCATTGCATCGTAGTTGAAATGCAGTGCATATACTTCTGTAATGTGCTTTTCAATAATGGTTGCTGCTTTCAGCGCTTCGGCAGCCGATTGTTTATAGGCTTGCACCAATCCGCCTGCACCAAGCAGCGTTCCGCCAAAATAGCGCACTACAATTACTGCTACATTGGTTAAGTCAAACGACTGCAATTGCCCGAGAATCGGCCTTCCGGCTGTGCCCGAAGGTTCTCCGTCGTCATTTGCCCGAAAGCGTTGTTTATCGACACCAAGCCGCCAGGCATAACAATGATGGTTAGCACCAAAATGCTCTTTGCGTAACCGTTCGAGATGAATTTTGATTTCATCTTCTGTGGTTACCGGAAATGCAAAAGCCAGAAAGCGGCTTCCGCGATCTTTAAATAAACCTTCGGCCGGCGCTGCAATGGTGCGGTATGTATCATCAAACAACATAAGAATTGCTCAGAGGAAAGTCATTACAGCAATAGCAATAACTGCAAGCACCAATCCGATTCGGTTAAGCATATTCAGTTTCTCGCGAAACAAAAGCCATGCACCAATAGCCGAAAGCGCAACAACTCCCATGTTGTTTACCGGATACATTGTAGAACTGTCGAGCACACCGGTATCAAGTGCCCGCATAATGCACCAGATCGAAAACAAATTGGGAATGCCCAGTACGATGCCGCCTGCAAGATTTCGCCAACTCAGTTTTTCGCTGCCGCGGATTAATTTTACAGCAAGAACAATTCCGCCGAGAATAAAAGCAACATAAAAACAGCTTGCCGAAAACTGCAGCATCTGTGCAGGAGGCACAAGTTGTTGTTGCGCATAATTAATGAGCGTATCAATAATTCCGCTGCCCAGAAAAACAACAACAGGCAACAGCCAAAGCTTTGCATTACTTGTTGAGTCGGATTTTTGCTGCTTTGAACTGAGCACAACTGCAATCAGCGCCAGAACGATGCCAATAATTTTCGGAAGTGTGAGTGAATCATTATAAAGTAATACAGCCGCAACTACCGGAATCACAACCGACATTTTATTGGCAACCGTTGCCACCGAAACGCCCATTTTCTGGGCTGTGTAGGCTACCAGCAAAAAAACAGTGATAAAAATACTGCCTAAAACAGGCGGTACCCAAGCCCAGGGTTGATGCACAAGTTCGGATACAGGAAGGTTATGATCTGACAGCAGCAAACCCAATGTGCCTGCTGTAATGTAATTGAATACCACACCCTGCAACGTAGAAACTCTGACACGCTCAAAGCCTTTGAGAATAAGTAGTAACAGTGTATTTGTAAAAATACTGATGAGTAACCAGATCATACGTTACGGTATATTGTGAGCCGGTCGGGACCTGAAGTTGTTTCGCTGGCCGGTAAAAGTTTTAACTGCGGGGCAGCTACTCCCGAACCAAATTGTTTCGGCGATGTGAATATGCGTATTTCGTCCCACAACCCAACTTTGAGAAACGAATTGAGTAATCCGGCACCGCCCTCTACCAGCACCGACTGCAGATTGCGTTCGTAAAGTACCTGCAAGATCTGAGCAAGTTCATTATTGTCGGGCTCAAGCAACACGGTGTCGGTATAAGGTTGCTGCACATCTTTATAGCTGAATAAAATAGTTGGAGCAGCACCATCAAAAACCCGAAGCGTTACCGGAAGCCGGTTATGCCTGTCGATTATGAGCCGCACCGGATTACGGCCTTCGCCGAGCCGCACGGTAAGATGCGGATCGTCGTACAAAGCTGTGTGTGTGCCAATCAGTATTGCCGCTTCTTCGGCACGCCAGGCATGCAGCAGTCGGTGCGAATCAGGCGAAGAAATGATAGCTCGTGGCTCCTCCGGCGCGCGGCGGTGGTCAATATAACCATCGGCAGTTTGTGCCCATTTCAGAATAATGTATGGCCGGCGGCGTTCGTGCCAGGTGTAAAAACGGCGGTTCAACTCGCGGGCTTCGTGCTCCAGAACACCTGTTATCACTTCAACTCCGGCATCACGCAGAAACTGAACACCGCGTCCGCTTACTAATGGATTAGAGTCGAGACTGCCGATAACGACCTGCGGAATTTTATTTTTCAGAATAAGATCGGCACAGGGAGGCGTTTTGCCGTGATGCGAACAGGGTTCGAGGTTTACATATAAAGTAGAGGAACTGAGCAGATCGGGCTGCGTACAATTTCTGATCGCATTCACCTCGGCATGCGGTCCGCCATACATTATATGTGCGCCTTCGCCGATAATTGTACCGTTATGCACCAGTACAGCGCCAACCAGCGGGTTGGGTGCAACTCTTCCGGAGCCGCTGCCGGCAAGCTCAAAACAGCGTTGCATATAGTGTTCGTGTATCGGCATTTGAGGGCAAAGGTAATTTTACCGGTGATTAATTTACCGATGTTTGCTCAATTAACGACAGATTCGGTAATTTTACCGCAGACCTTTTATCGGGCGTATGGCAGTTTACCGTTTCCGCATCTGGTTTGAAGACCAGGAAGACACTTATCGTGAAATTGATGTTCAGACCAGACAGTTCTTTGCTGATCTGCACCGCATCATTCAACAAGCTGTTGATTTCGACAATTCGAAAGACGCATCTTTCTTTATCAGTGATGATTACTGGCGCAAAGGCCGTGAAATTGCACTGAACCCGAAAGTGAATGACGACGATGATGACGATGATTATCGCCGCCCGAAAAAACCGGGTCCGATTGCCATGCGCGATGCCCGCATCGCTGATTTCATCGACGATCCGCATCAAAAGATACTCTACATTTTTGATCCGCAGGTGTTGTGGACATTTTGCATTGAGCTTGTCCGCATTCTTGATGATGAACCGAAAACAACCTACCCGAAAATCTCTAAATCGGTTGGCGTTGCGCCCAAGCAGTATAAAGTAAACACACCTCCGCCTGATGTGGATGAGGACGAAGAACTGCTTGACGATGAGCCTGTAAAAGAACGTGCTTTTGCAGCCGAAGAAAAGTTCGATACCGGCGATCACGATAACGACGGCTTTGGCGAAGAAGGTGAAGAAGAAACCGAAGGTGGTGAAGAAGAAGGAGCCGAAGAAGCCAGTGAAGAAGGTGCAAGCGATTTCGGGTTTGGTGAATCTGAAGATTATTAATGAGTGCCCGGCTGCTTGTTGTAATTACCGGGCCAACTGCTTCTGGTAAAACAGCAGCAGCTATCAGACTTGCCAAGCATTTCGGAACTGAAATTATTTCGGCCGACTCACGACAGTTTTACCGGGAAATTCCTGTAGGAACAGCAACACCTTCTGTTGAAGAACGCGAAGGTGTAGTACATCATTGGATGGCTGCACGAAGCATTACAGAGCCTGTTGATGCAGGAATGTATGGCCGTGAAGTGCGTCAACTTATTACAGCACTTTTCGAAAAGCATAAGGTAGTTATAATCACCGGTGGTTCCGGTTTATACATTGATGCTGTAATCCGCGGTTTTGATAATTTACCCGATGCTGATGCAACTCTTCGGCAAGAACTCAAAGTCAAACTCGAAAGCGAAGGCATCGAAAGTTTGCAGCAACAACTTAAAGTGCTTGATCCTGCTTTTTATGCAGAAGTAGATCTCAACAACCCGGCCCGATTGATTCGTGCGATTGAAGTTTGTATCAGTTCAGGTAAAACCTATTCATCGCTTCGCCGCAATGCAGGAGATTCTGCTGAATATCCGGTACTGAAATTTTGCATGCACCTCCCCCGCCCCGAGCTTTACGAACGCATTAACCAACGTACACTGCAGATGATGCAGCAAGGTTTTGAAGCCGAAGCTAAGGCCGTTTTACCATTCCGGCATCTTCAGGCATTACAAACCGTTGGCTACAAAGAACTGTTTGATTATTTTGATGGAAAATATTCGCTTGATGAAGCTGTAAAACTTATTCAGCAGCATACACGCAATTATGCCAAAAGACAATTAACATGGATCAAACGTGATGAAGATGTGCTTTACATTCATCCTGAAAATACCGCTGAAATGATTCGGCTGATTGAAACTGCTCTTCAAAAATAATGCTGACTGTCTGCCAGAAAAGAACAGCAGGTTTAGCAGCATTCTTCATCCAACATTAGAGTCTGTTTAAGTTTCGTTTTTGAGATTTGTTATGAGGTCATTTTTTCTCAGACGAGGCACTTTTCGCAGACGATATTTGGAGAATATCGACAAGAAACGTAACGAAGGATGAGGGAAAATGAACCATAACAAAGCCGAAGGATGTAATTTAAACAGACTCTTAATGCAGTACATTTTTTATTCGCTGCAAACTCATTAAGTTTACAAACAACCAGATACAGCGAAAACCACAGTATGGCTCTTTTCAACTCAATAGCTTCATGGCTCATGGTTAAGCGGATGCACCAGATAGATCTGTTCCGCAAATACCCGCATGATGTACAGGCCGAGTGGTTCAGCAAGCTGATGGAGTCTGGTAAAGAAACTGAATTTGGTAAACTGCACGGTATGCAGGACATCAAAACAGTTGATCAGTTCCGTGAGCGCGTACCTATTCACGAATACGATAACCTGAAGCCGTGGATTGAACGACTGCGCCGTGGTGAGCAACATTTACTCTGGCCTACAGAAGTTAAATGGTTTGCAAAATCTTCAGGAACAACGGGCGATAAGAGCAAATTTATTCCGGTAACCGAAGAATCGCTTTACGACTGCCATTACAAAGGCGGTAAAGACATGGTTTCAATTTATTGCAACTGTTATCCCGAACATCAGTTGTTTACCGGAAAAAATTTGGCATTAGGCGGCAGTCACAAAACCGATTTTTTCGACGATTACGAATCGTATCATGG
Source organism: Bacteroidota bacterium (assembly GCA_046335555.1). GTDB lineage: Bacteria > Bacteroidota > Bacteroidia > Palsa-965 > Palsa-965. The sequence goes on along the minus strand of JBKDHA010000053.1, from coordinate 5,809 downwards.
TGATGTTTCAGCAATCATCATTCAGAATTTGCCGCTCTGGGCTGAGTTGCTTCGCGCACCGCAGATTCAGATTGCACTCATGAGCGAGTGGGAAGAAAAACTCGAACTCATGGCGCGTTCGACCATGAAAGAAAATGTGACCAGTTTAGCCGGCGTGCCTTCGTGGATGCTAGTTCTGCTGCGACGAATTCTTGATATCAGCGGAAAAAAAACAATTCAGGAAGTATGGCCCAACCTCGAAGTGTATTATCATGGCGGTGTTAGTCTTAGTCCGTACAAACAACAATTCCGCGAAGTAATTGGCCACGATCTTAATCTGCTGGAGCTCTACAATGCTTCCGAAGGTTTTTTCGGCATACAGGATGAAAAAGACGGCGATCTTTTATTGATGCTGGACTATGGCATTGTGTATGAATTTTTGCCGCCCGGCGAGTGGAACAAACCCGACGGAAAATCGTTGCTCCTGCCCGAAGTTGAACTGGGTGTGCAGTATGCACTTATCATAAGCACAACCGGAGGCTTGTGGCGCTACGATGTGGGCGATACAATTGAGTTTACTTGTCTTTCGCCCTACCGTTTCCGCATTACAGGCCGCACCAAGCATTTCATCAATGTGTTTGGCGAGGAAGTAATGATCGGGAATGCTGAAAAAGCATTGCAAACAGCTTGCGAAAAAACAGGCGCTGTAGTTGGTGAGTACACTGTTGCACCATTATTTATGGACAGCAACGGCAAACAAGGTGCACATGAATGGCTCATCGAATTTGCGACACCGCCTGACGATGAAGCTTATTTTGCAGAATTACTCGACAATGCGCTGAAGGCATTGAATTCTGACTACGAAGCCAAACGCTACCGAAATTTTATTTTGCAGTTGCCAGTTCTGCGGTCGCTTCCGCAAGGCAGTTTTTACAATTGGCTAAAGGCAAACAACAAGCTTGGCGGACAATACAAAGTGCCCCGTTTGGCCAATAACCGCAAAATAGCTGATAGTTTGCTGTCGCTTGCACAGCGAGCATTGTAGCCGGCACTGTTTTTGCTAACTTCACACTGATGAAACGCTTGCTGCTGTTTGCTGTGTTGCTGTTGCCTCTGCTTTCGGCCAGTCCCGAACGTGCTGCTGTTATTGCCGAAAAATCGGATGCGCTGCTTACAGATCATCTCGGTAATTGCTATCTCGTTACTGGCGACCGTATCCGAAAGTTTGACACACGCGGGCAATTTCAGAAAGAATTCAGCAACAAAAATTTTGGAGCAATTTCTGCTGCGGATGCTACAAACCCGCTGCGGATATTACTTTTTTACCGCGATTTTTCACGCATACTTTTTCTCGACAATACGCTGAGTCAAAACGGAGAAGCAGTTCAGCTTGAGGCGCTCGGATATCCAATGACAACACTGGCTGCAACATCTTATGATAATGGTTTGTGGATTTACGATCAGCAAAATTTTGAACTGATTCGTTTAAACAGAAATCTTCAGCCCGAGCAGCGCACCGGTAATCTTTCGCAGCAATTAGGCATTGAACTTCGGCCTGATTTTTTGCTTGAAAAAGACAACAAGCTGTTTATGAATAATCCGGCTACGGGCATTCTGGTTTTTGATGTTTTCGGAACTTACTCCCGACAGATTCCTTTGCCAGGTTTAAACCGGTTTCAGATTGATGATGATGCTGTGGTTTGGTTCAGTGCCGGGCAGTTGCACCGTTATGAAATGCTCACGCAGGAGACTTCTGTTTATGAAAAGCCCGTTGATACACTTGCCCGGTCGATGCGGATTGAAAAACCAATTGTTGTAGTTCAGCGCAGCGATTCGGTGTTGATTTATCCGAGGAAATAAAATTCGGAGGTGCCTTTTATCGGGCAATTTTCAGAAATTTTTTCCGGCACTTGCAGAAAGATCGCAGAATCTGCTATTTTCGTTATCTATCAAAAACACCTGCACTATGCTTATCGACGACGGTACAATTTACACACACGAATTTCGGTTCACACAAAAAGATGTAGAACAATTTGCAGCCGTAACCGGCGACAGCAATCCTGTTCATTTGGATGCAGAATATGCAGCCGGCACGATGTTTAAACGGCCCATTATGCATGGCTTTTTGGGCGGCAGTGTATTCTCAAAAGTATTCGGCACATTGTTTCCCGGTGAAGGCACAATATATCTGAAACAAAGCATGGCCTTTATGCGTCCGATGTTTGTAGATACGGATTATGAAGTTCGCATGACGGTTAAAGAAGTAAACCGCGAAAAGCACCGTGCAACGGTTGAAACAATTATTGCAGATAAAAATACCGGAGATATTGTAATAAGCGGAGAAGCAACGGTTATGAATGTAAACCGTATCTGATCAGCAACCGAAAAGCTGGGAGCCGAAATAAATTCCGACAAGCCAGAGCAAACCTTTAATCAGAAAAAACATAAACGCGCCGATGGCTGCAGCTTTTTTCCAGCGGCCACGGCGTTTTTCGCGTTCTTCTGTTTGTTCAGGAAGTTGATTTGCCTGCATACATTCGAAAACCGAATTAACAGTTATTCAACCGCAAAGGTAAGACTGAACTCGGTTCCTGCACCTGTTTTCTTTTCGAGTTGTGCACCTAAACGTCGGCTAAGTTCTTCAACCAACTGAAGCCCTGAACCCTCGCCGTTAGAATCAATCCAAATTCCATTGTCTTTTACAGTTATTACAACTGTATTTCCGCGCAGTACAAGGCTAAGAATGGTATAAGGCTTTTCAGTTTCCGCAAATCCGTGCTGCCCCGAATTCAGGAGCAATTCATTTACAATTACTGCACACAAAGTGGCTTTATTGAGGGGCAATAAGCAATTATCAAGCTGTGTAGTTAAAACAGCATCTTCTCTGAATGCGAGTTGTTTTACACTTCCTGCCATATCAATCAGGAAATCACGGAAATTGATCTGACTGATATTTTCGGATTGATAAAGTTGCCGATGTAATTGCCCCAGGCTGGCAATGCGGCCAATCAAATCGTCAAACAGTTTGCGATGATGCTCATCAGTTGCACTGTCTCTTTTTAACCTGACCATATCTGTAATCAGGTTAAAGTTATTTCGCACCCGGTGATTGACTTCACGAAGCAGTAATTTTTTCTCGGCAAGTGCTTCTTCCAGCTTTGTTTGTGTACGGTTTCGGCCATCAGTTTCCAAAGCCTGTGCAAGCAACTGGGCAATTGACAATGCAAATTTTTGTTCTGAGACATCCCACACCCGCATACGGTTCAACTCCTCAAAACAGATAAGTCCGATCATTCGTCCGGCAATACGCACAGGCACATCGAGCATTGATTTGATGCCCAACTTTTGGATATAACTTTCGGATAGTTCGCGGGTTTGATGATCGTTTTCAGAATCAATTGTCACAATAATATCCTCGGTTTCCAGCAACGAAAAATATTGCGGGAGTTCTTCGCGACTGAGAATAATATTCTCAAGCACCGTGTCAGAAATCCGGTCGTAATTCATAATACTGCGTATTGCCGTAAATCCGTCATCAATCATCCATATATTGACGCGCTCGACATGCAGTGTTTCTGATGATTTTGCAGCTATTTCACGAAGTGCAGCCTGAAAATCGCCCTGCTGAAGCAGGGTTGAACGTGTGAGATAATCCTCAGTATTTTTTTGCTTGTGCAGTTTGCTCCAGTAATCAATAGGCTGAGAAATATTGCGCACATACACCGCCATTGAATCATCATTAACCAGCTGCTGAATAATGCTTGCTGTAAATACACTTCCGTTGAGCCTGCACATTTGCCTTATTTCTGCTCCCCGATCAACATTCATGGCAGCACCGGTTGATTCGAAAAGTATTTTCGGTAAAGGATCGGGAGCCAGCAATTCATCAAATGAAGTGCCGACTAATGTTTCTCCGAATAAAGCAACGGCTGCATGATTTGCATACGTGATTATAATATTCTTATCAATCAACATTAACGGCAACGGCGAATTTTGCAGCAAACGCAGAGAAAGGGATTCTGTCATGTCAGGCACTTTTACTATAAAAACTGCAATGCAGAAATTCAGATTTAAGTAATTTCGTCAGTTGCTGCGGGGACTTTCTCCGAAGATACAAAAAACTGAATACGAGAGCAATGAAACACAAGTTGAGTGACGGAACTGTAATCTGGTATGAACGTAATGGTAATACAGATGCGAAAATTTCGCTTGTATTTCTCAACGGACTTTCACAAAGCACGTTGGCATGGTCGGCTATTGCGCCTGCTTTTTATGAGTTGTATGATGTAGTGCTTATAGATGTTGCAGATCAGGGACAATCGGGCAGCTGCAAAGAGTTCAGAAGTTATGATGACCATGCGGCAGATGTTGCCGAATTGCTTTTGCACCTCAGCTTACCGCCTGCAATACTCATTGGTATTTCTTATGGCAGTGCTGTAGCGCAACATCTGCTGGTAAACCACCCAACGCAATGTGCAGGAGCTTTGCTGCTTTCAACTTTTGCGCACAACACAGCATTGTTTGATACTATCGGTGAAAGCTGGAAAGCGGCTTTGCTTTGCGGCGGCTATCCGCTTATGCTTGATGTGATGCTGCCTGTTGTGCTTGGCAAAACATATTTCAGCAAGCCGCTGATTCCGATTGCTGCACTCAAAGAAAGCCGCGTTGCTGCTGATCTGCATACTGACCGTTTGCTGCGTTTAATGCAGGCTACAGAAACCCGCGGCGATTATCGCGAAAAGCTGAAAACTGTAAATGTGCCGGTAAGTGTTGTGCAGGGCGATGAAGACTTTTTGATTCCGCCTGATGTTGCAAAGCAGGTTGCTGATGCAATTCCGAATGCAACTTTTACGGTGCTCGAAAATGTTGGACACACTTTAAACCTCGAAGCGATTCCGCAAACCATTCGTGCGCTGAAAATGCTCATTGACCGGATTGCTTAGTGTGTGTTTGCAGCGCTGAAGATATGAGATTATAGCCCCGACAGCAGCGGAAAGCCTCCCCGCTCCCCGCACTAACTGCGGGGATTGCGGGGAGACTTGCAGCGGATGGCGGGAGCCAAGCGGTGATGAACTGCACAAGAGGTTCGCTCCTGCTCTTTTGTCTTAGAGGCTGTTAAGGGATTTTCGCAACAAGTCCAACGAAGATATATCGAGTTTTTAGAGATACCCTAATATCGGTTCAGGAAATGTTCGTGAATATCGAACGTTGAGCGTAAGCCAACCTGATCGTATTCCGACTCCAGCCATTCATCGGCAATGCGGCGGCCTTCGGCTTTGAGGTGTTGCAGAAACTCCCACGAGGTATTGAGTTTGCTCGAATAACTGAGGTGATCGAGCGCCGAATAACCAGAAATACAGTGTACAAAAATCTCCCGGTTTTGCTCTGGCAAGGTTACTCCGCGGCGAATAAGTTCGTTGCGGTAATGTACCATGTGCATTTCGCTGATGAGGCTGCTGTTGAAGCTAATTTCGTTTGCACGTTCGGAAATGTCGCGTGCGTTAACCGGAAGTTTGTGAATATTGATAGAGTTAATTTTCACCAGCAGTACATCGTGCGTTTCGGTTTCGGCAATAAGCGGAGTGAGCGGCGGATTGCCCATGTAACCGCCATCCCAATAATGCTCACCGTCGATTTCAACTGCCTGAAAGAGCATAGGTAAACAGGTTGAAGCCAGCACGGCATCAACTGTAATTTCGTGATTATGAAATACCCGTGCGCGGTTGGTTTTCACATTGGTGGCGCACACAAAAAGCTTCTTCGTATTGTAATGCTGCAACTCGCGAAAATCAATCAGATCGTTGAGAATATCGCGGAGCGGATTGTAGTT
>JBKDHA010000052.1:0-17111 GCA_046335555.1 Bacteroidota bacterium | reverse complement strand
TTCGAGCGATTGATTGATGGCTTGTTTCAGGCAATTCATTTTTGTATTTCCGCTCCAGAACCAGCCGGGCAGGGGAGTTTCATGTCCAAAGTAATTCAGCTTTGAAAACTCAGGCATTTTATCCCAATAAATGCCGCGCATGTATTCCCGCCATCCAATTATTTGCCTTACAAAGCCTTCTGTCTGAGCAATTGAAATTTCATCCGGACGGTTTTTCCAAGCTGCAATTGCCTGTTCACAAACCTCGGCCGGACTAATTAGCTTCACATTTAACGCAAATGAAATACGCGAATGATAAAGTGTGCGGTTGGATGTGCTCATCATATCTTGCCACATACCGAACTGCGGCAGAAGCCGGTCACAAAAATATTCAAGCAGCTTGAGCGATTCTTCACGATTTACAGGCCATTCAAACGATTTTTCGTTTACTGTTCCTATAGTTTTAATACCTGCAGCCGTAATTTCTGCATACAGTTTTGAGTGATTGTGTGAAAAACCAAGCGGCTCAATTTTTTTCACTCCTGCGGTATAACCGCTTCTGTTATCGTGATCGTAGTTCCATTTTCCGGTTGCAGGCTCTCCGTTTTCCATGAGATAGCCTGTTTTTTTTCGGATCATCCGATAGAAAGATTCCATCAGGTATATTTTTTTACCTGCGAAATGATTCCGGAGTTCAAATCGGGTTGTGATGAAGTGTTCTGTATCGTATGCTTTGGTGTTTATACCAGATTTTTTACAGAAATCTTCAAGCTGCTTGTCTAAACGGTATTCGTCGGGTAACTGATATTCGAAACAAGTAATATTCAGTTTGCTGATGAGTTGACTGAGATTTTCGGAAAGTTCTTGCTTATTGTCGGAATCATTTATTTTGAGATAAATAAACTGATGTCCGCGGCTTTTCATTTTTTCAGAAAAAGCCCGCATTGCCGAGAAAAAAGCAATTACTTTTTGGATATGATGCGTTGTATAATCTGTTTCCTGACGCATCTCCATCATTACAAACACAACATTTGCATCAGTGGAATCAAACCAACTGTGATTTTCGTTCAGCTGATCGCCAAGAATTAAGCGAAGTGTTTTGAAACCAGACATAGCTATGTAATTCTGTTTGATGAAATACTTCGCTGACGGCTGCATTTGAAGCGAGTTCCCTGAACTGATTCAGCTTTTGAAGAATGCTTTGTTGTTCTTCCGTCGGTACGTTTGCGCCAGCGTTTGAATGAGGAAGGTTTCATTTCTCTTCTCATCAGGTCAATAATTTCGCCGGGTGTAAGTCCGAACTGGTGCTCAATAACATCAAATGGCGTGCGATCTTCCCAGGCCATTTCTATTATCCGGTCAATTTGATCTGGCGACAGAATCTTCATATTTACCGAATATTTTTTCGAGTTGAACGGTACGATAATCGAAAATAGATTCCAGTTTTTTTCGCACAAACAGCCAATGCGCAATTGCTCCCAACGGACCGAGGGGTAGTTTATAATGTACCAAATCGCGCATTTCGATTCCGCCATTTATTTCGCGGAAATAATGTTTATGATGCCAAAGCGAATAAGGACCCTGACGTTGTTCATCGATAAAAAAATCAGGTTCCTGAACGTTTTTTATTTCAGTCATCCAATACATCGGAATCCCTAATACCGGTCTTACTGTATAGGTAATTATTTGACCGGAATGAGTTTTTTCATCGCCATTTCCCGATGTAATGTCGAAGCCCATTTCGGGCGGAGTAATTTCTTTGAGATTTTTAGGTGAAGAGAAAAAATTCCATGCTTGTTGCAGTGAAATTGGTAGTTTTTGTGTACGATCAAGAGCGTATGTGGCCATTTCAGTTAGCTGTGTTGAGGCGTGATTTTATTCTTATTGTGATAAGCGGGAGTAATAACAGGAGCAGAATAATCAGCATTTATTGTGATGCCCAGATTACAAAGGAATTCCGACGAGTATTCGTGAAAGTGATGAAGGTAGCGGGCGGGTATGTTTTGTAATTCCGGACACCAGAGTTTTATATAATCACCGTTGTGATCATAGCGTTCGCTCTGTCCCGGAATGTTGAAATACCTGTTGCTGCGCGGATCATTACCAACACCGGCAATGTAGGCCCAGTTTCCCCAATTGCTGCAAGGATCATAGTCGATCAGTTGCGATTCAAACCATGCAGCACCTGCTCGCCAGTCGAGGCCAAGATCATGTACAAAAAAACTGGCGGCATTCTGCCGTGCTCTGTTGGAGATATAGCCGGTGAGTTTCAGCTCGCGCATGCAGGCATCAATAAACGGAAATCCGGTTTCTCCTTTTGTCCACGCATCAAACAACTGCTGATCGAAATGATCAGAGGCATCTTTCATAGTAATGCCATGAAGCAGGAATAATTTATTGCCTGATTTGATAGCTGTAAAACGGAAAAAATCTCGCCATAACAATTCAAATATTAACCAGTATGTTGATTTGTTGCGAATACGTTTTACTTCATAGCGCTTGGTTTCGTAATGGATATATCGAGGAGAAATACAACCAAGCGCAAGCCACGGCGAAAATTTTGAAGAAAAATCAGTGCCCATTAATCCATTTCTGGTGTCTTCATAATTCCGCAGATGATCGCCATCCCAGAAATAATATTCCAGACGTTTCAGCGCTTCGTCTTCACCACCTTTAAACGGGAATGCGCTTCTGTTGTCGGGAAATTCATTACAACTGTATTCTTCAGGCCATTCGCCGCAATCATTTATTTCGGGTGTGTTCAGGTGATTGGGTGCGGGCAATGGTTCCGGAAAAACAATATGTTTCTCCACCTGAGTTCGGAAGCGTGTAAACACCTGCGGAAGATGCATTACCGGAAACGGAAGATCTTCTTTAGGCGTTAATGTTGCTGCCCACCACGTATCCCATGCAATATGTTTTTTCAGCAAATTTTCCTGCAGCAGTTTTTCAACTCCGCGTTCTTCAAAGGCAGCTTCTTCATGATACAGAATGCGGGTAGCACCGAATTCGGCAGCAAGTTGAGGAAGAAGATGTTCAGGGTTTCCGGTTCTGATAATTAATTCGCTGCCGATGCTGCGAAGTTTCTCTCGCAAAGCCATTACACTTTCCCGCAAAAAACGAAGGCGGTGACTGCCGGCTCTGGTGAAGCCGAACGGAGAGCTTCCGAATTGTCGCTCGTCGAAAATATATACAGGTAAAATACTTACCGACTTTTCGGCTGCAAAGCATAAAGGCGCATGATCGTGAATCCGAAGATCATTTCTGAACCAAACAATCATTTTTTCGTTCTTCATACCATCATCACATTGTTTTGGGTTTCGTTTTCCGGCAGCGTTCACTGCAATATTTTACTTCATCCCACACCTTCTCCCATTTTTTTCGCCATGCAAAAGGTCTGCTGCATACTACACAGATTTTTTGCGGGAGATGTGGTTTACGGTGCATCTTACAAAAGTCGGAGCGAAGACATTCCTCCGTCTGAATGAATGACTTGTCCGGTAATCCATGAAGCATCATCACTGAGCAGAAATTTCGCCGTAGCAGCAATTTCGGCAGCAGTTCCGATCCGTCGCAGCGGATGGCGCAAAGCACCTGCATCACGTTTTTCGGGCGAACTCAGTAGTTTGGCTGCAAGCGGAGTGTCTGTGAGCGAAGGAGCAATAACGTTTACTCGAATGCCCGGAGCCCATTCGGCCGCCAGTGAGCGTGCAAGCCCTTCCACAGCAGCTTTTGAGGCACTAACAGAAGCATGAAACGGCATTCCGGTTTGCACCGCCACAGTACTGAACAAAACCACCGAGGCTGATCCCGATTTTTTTAAACCGGTGTGTGCGGCCTGAAGCAAACGAACAGCGCCAAGCAGATTAACGTTCAGCTCCTGCAACCATTCATCGGCCGAAATTCTGTGAAAGGGTTTCAGGTTGATGCTGCCCGGACAATACACTAATCCGTTGATTGTTTCCGGGAGCTGACTGGATTCGGGCGCTGCAATTGAAAGATCAATGCTGGTGTGCTGAACAGCGGCATCAGGATGCGTTGCGCTTCGCGAAAAGGAGTGAACTGTGTCGTTATCAGCCGAAAGAAGTTTACTCAGTTCCAGCCCGATGCCCGATGTCGCTCCGGCTATCAGTATGTTTCGGTTGCTCATACGCCGCTAACGTATCTGAGTAATTCGCTACGAGTTTGTTCTGAGCGGAATCGTCCATTGTAGCTGGCAGTAACAGTTGAGCTATTAACATCTTCAACGCCTCTGGCAGCAACGCAGAGATGTTTTGCATCAATAATAACTGCTACATCGTCAGTTCCGAGAAGTTCACGAAGATCATTTGCAATCTGAACAGTAAGTCGCTCCTGTACTTGCGGGCGTTTTGCATAATACTGTACGATGCGGTTGAGTTTTGAAAGCCCTACTACATTGTCTTTCGGAATGTAAGCAACATGTGCTTTACCAATAATTGGCACGAAATGATGTTCGCAGAAAGAAAAGAGTGTAATGTCTTTTTCTACAAGCATTTCGCCGTAAGCATATTTGTTGCTGAAGAGCTTAACATCGGGCTTATTTGCAGGATTTAATCCCGAGAAAACTTCTTTCACAAACATCTTGGCCACACGTTTGGGTGTACCCTTCAGGCTGTCGTCGTTGAGATCAAGTCCAAGGATGTGCATGATTTCACGAAAGTTTTTCTCAATCAGTTCAACTTTTAGTTCGTCATCAATCAGAAAAGCATCTTTGTGAAGAGGAGTTTCTGTTGAGGCGGAATAGTGATGATCATCGGTCTCATCACCATCAAAGGCAATATTCACTTTAGCTAAAGACATAGATAAGGATTGTTTGTAAATACAAAAGTTAAACAAGCGAAGTAAAACGCTTGTTTAGCCTTTTGGGAAAAAGATTAAACTTTAATCAGTTTCTGTAATCCTTCAATTTATCCATGAGTTTGCGACGTGCAAGAAAAATCCGGCTTTTTACAGTGCCAATCGGAAGATCCATTTCGTCGGCAATTTCTTTGTACTTAAAGCCATTGTAGAATCGCATGAAAGGAATTCTGTATTCATCTTCCAGCTGATCAATACTTGCCATTATTTCCTTTTCACTCAGTACAGATTCGGCAGTATTCTGACTGTTGTTTTTAACAAGCTGTACCGAAGATGTTTCTTTCGTTTTCTGAAGAATATCGCGGGCTTTGACGGTTCTGCGATATGAATTAATGAAGGTATTCTTCATTATCATATATAACCACGCTTTAAGGTTTGTAGCTTCAGCAAATTTGTCCTGATAAACAAGAGCTTTTAACATTGTATCCTGAAGCAAATCCTGAGCTTCTTCAGCATCTGAGGTCAAGCTTAATGCAAAATTCCGAAGTGCCGGACGTTGCTTAATTAACTGGTCGTTAAACTCGACTGAAGTCATGGTTTTGTTTTTTTTTGTTGAACAAATATAGAGTAAAGTTCAACAAGAGCAAACTTATTGTGGAATTATTTTACGAAAAGATTAAACAGTGTTGATTAGCAAGGGATTGGAATGTGAACAGTTCTTTATCGTATATGCTGTTCAATATCTTCCGAGTTACTAAATAGGATAATATTGGACGGAAGACTGATTTTCCGTTTCAGCAACTGAAAGCCGGAAACAAGTACTGGAGTATCGGGGAAGGTAATGGACAGCCGATACAGATAATCATTAAGGTTAATTTCCTTCATATCATGTGTAAAGATGGTCAGGAAGAAATCAGGCCTTCTTAAATCAAAGGATCTTTCGAGGTCATCAAATGGTACAGATTGACCCAAATAGATGAGCTTATGTCCTCTTGCTTTGATTTTATAGGCATAATAAAGTAGGCTCAGTTCATGTAATTCGTTACTGGGCAGAAAAAGCACAAATGTTTTTTGATCGCGTCGGGCATCCGGGATAATACCATCAATGGCTACAATTAACTTTTGGCGGAAGAGATTGGAGATAAAATGCTCCTGAACCGGATTTATAGAACCTGTTTGCCACATTACTCCGATTTTCCTGAAAAATGGGAAAAGAATGGTTTCAATAGTTCTTTCGAAGCCAAACCGGAGGATACAGCCGGAAATAATTTTTTCGAACCGGTTTTCATCAAATTCGATCATGGCGATTACTAAAGAGGTAACCTGCTCATTTTCATCTATTTGATTTTCAGTAAAGCGTCTGACTTGTTCGTTTATTTCTTCATCGCTAAGCTGGGCGATGCGAGAAATTTTAATGCCATGATTGTTTAAAACCGAGATATTCAGGATTTTACGAAGATCCTCAGCCATATACCAGCGTATATTGGTTGCAGTCCGTTCCGGAGCAAGAATTCCATAACGTTGTTCCCAGATCCTGAGTGTATGTGCTTTAATCCCCGAGAGCCGTTCGAGATCTTTAATTGAATATTTTGCCGGCATAGTGCATCCCTCCGTTTCTTTACTTCTACTTTTTATTTGGCTTATAACGAGATATTTACGTGTTGATTTGAACGTTTTTTAGTTAAATTATCAGTAAGCCGTAAATGCATAAAAAGATGGCTACCGGTAATTTTTTTGCAAAAAAACAGTTTGAATCACCTTATGTAACAGTTGTCGGGAAGAAATGTTTAACAAGTATTTAGCGGGGGCAAAAAATATTTAGTTATAAGGATTTGCGCGCCTCATTTCTGAACTATTTTTAAATTTGGGTAAGAATTTAGTTGTCAAATTCCAAAAAAACCTATATTTGCACCTCAAAATAAAATAAGTCGCAATTCAATGGCTAACCATAAGTCTTCAATCAAGCGTATTCGTTCAAATGATGCAAAGCGTCTTGTGAACCGTTATCAGGCTAAATCAACACGAACAGTGCTTAAAAAGCTTCGCGGTGAAAAAGACAAGGCAGCAGCTGCAGTACTGGTGCCCCAGTTGGCATCAATGCTTGACAAGCTTGCCAAGAAAAATATTATTCACAAGAATAAGGCATCCAACCTTAAAGCAAAAGCTGCGGCTTACGTGGCGAAGTTAAGTTAAGGAGGGGGTCTTGACGGGGCTGAGGTGATTAACTATCTTTGTTGGTCACCTTTTTTTTATGGAGCAAAGTAGAGTAGTGCTGTCGGATTCCGGAAACGGTATAAAGTATTGGTCTAAAGAGGATCGCCCCCGAGAAAAACTTGCATTGAAAGGTTCTGCATACGTTACAGATGCAGAGTTACTCGCTATTCTTATCGCATCAGGCAGTCCTGATGAATCCGCTCTTGAGATTTCAAAACGGATATTATCTGCCGTTGGTAATTCAATCTCAGAATTATCACGTATGCCACTTGAAGAACTTCTTTTGTTTCGCGGGATAGGACAAGCCAAAGCTTTATCAATAATTGCTGCATTGGAACTTGGCCGGCGGCGTTTGAGTGATCAGCATAAAAGAGCTAAAAGCAGAGTTTTCAGCAGTTTTGATGCCTTTATGCTTGTAAAACCATTGCTCGATGAACTCTCCTATGAAGAATTTTGGATGTTATATGTGAATAAGAAAAATGAGGTTTTCCGTCGTGAACAACTCAGCCGCGGAGGGCAAAGTTCAACAGTTGTTGACCCCAAAGTATTATTCAAAAAGGTCATACAGCAGGGGGCTTCCGGTATAATTTTAGTTCATAATCATCCTTCAGGCAATTCTGCCCCAAGTCAGGAAGACACCCAGCTTACTCTGCGTTTGTGGCAAGCCGGGCGTTTACTTGATATTGATATTATTGACCATATTATCATAGGGAACACTTCTTATTATAGTTTTGCAGATGAAGGACGCTTAACACCTTACTCATCAAATGCTTCATCTTATAACTATAATCGGGGCAAGGCCTCAGATCATTAAAGCGGCTGCACTGAGCCGGGCAATCAGCACCTCGTACTCTTCATCTATTCGTGAAACACTTGTGCATACAGGTCAGCATTATGATGAAAATATGTCTGAGGTTTTCTTTTCGGAACTTGGAATTCCGCAGCCCGATTACCGACTTAATGTAGGTTCAGGCAGCCACGGCAAACAAACAGCAGCAATGATCAGTGGTATTGAGGAAGTCCTTCTTAAAGAAAAGCCGGATGCGCTTGTTGTTTACGGAGACACCAACTCAACACTTGCAGGTGCTGTAGCCGCATCAAAGCTGCATATTCCTGTTGTTCATATTGAAGCCGGTTTGCGTTCTTTCAATAAAAAAATGCCCGAGGAAGTGAATCGAATCCTCTGCGATCATGTTTCTGCATTTCTGTTTACACCTACATCAACGGGGTTTAAGAACCTGGAAACAGAAGGATTGACCCGATACATGACTGAAATTGAATCCGGTTTATTGAAAGTTAGCACCGATACTCCGGCAGTTTATCATTGCGGGGATGTGATGTATGACAATAGTTTGTTCTTTGCTTCGCTGGCTGAAACGAAAAGCCAGCTTTTAAGCGAATTACAACTAGAACGCGGGAAATTTATGCTTGCAACTGTTCACCGCGACAGTAATACAGATGATCCGAAACGCCTTGAAGCGCTTTTTGCGGCATTCTTCACACTTATTGAGCAAACCGGGATGCAAGTCGTGCTTCCGCTTCATCCGAGAACACGAAAAAATATTGCAGCCAATTCAGCACTGGAAGCAAAAATAGCCTCGGAATCCCGATTGATGCTTTTGCCTCCGGTTTCGTTTTTGGAAATGATTTTGCTTGAGAAAAACTGCTGTCTTGTGCTTACTGATTCCGGCGGTGTGCAAAAAGAAGCTTATTTTTTCGAAAAGCCGTGTGTCATTCTTCGCCCGGAAACGGAATGGGTTGAGCTTACTCAGGTTGGTGCCGCCATTCTGGCTGATGCAGATACTCAAAAGATTGTAGCAGCGGCCACCGGGTTTCTTAAAAACACATGCAGTTTCCCGCCGGTTTTTGGCGATGGAAAAGCATCGGAATTTATTTGTGCCCGGCTCCTTGACTATCTTCGGCATTGATTTATGGAGCAACTGCTGGTTTACACACACGAACTTACCAACCGAAACCAATATGTTTTTCGGCTTTTCTTCGGCGAACTGCTGGGGATAAATTTTCGTGTTTGCAGCAACAGTGATGAGTTTTTCAAGCATCAAGGGCCCAAACTCAGTTACACACATCAGCCGCTGAGTGATGAGTTGTTTTTTCAGTCGCGGTCATTACTTTTTGAAACCGGTATTTCTGAGCAAAATATATCTGTATTTGAATGGAAAGGGCATAAAGCATTTTATGCAGTTGGCAAACAGTCGGTGCTGCCATTCGATATTTTTGCTGCGGGCTTTTTTCTGGTAAGCAGATACGAAGAATACCTGCCGCACATTCGTGATCAGCTGGATCGTTTTGATGCACATCAGAGTCTGGCATGGCAGAATGGGTTTTTGTCTCAGCCGGTTGTAAATCAGTGGTCGCTTTTGCTTTCTGAACTACTGAGTGAAAAATTTCCGCAACTTACTCAGCAAAAAAAACACTACACATTTATTCCGTCGATTGATATCGACAATGCCTGGGCTTATCGCGAAAAAGGAATTATGCGAACGGCAGGAGGTATTGCCCGCGACATTGTAAAAGCTGATTTTATCAACCTTCGTAAACGTATCCGTGTTTTGCTGAATACAGAACAGGATCCTTACGATACATACGATTATCAGTTGAAGTGGCAGCAACAGCATGGTTACCGGCCTGTGTATTTTTTTCTGGTTGGTGATTATGGTGTAAATGACAAGAATGTACCTGTGCAAAACAGAAAATTCCGCCAGCTAATTAAACATCTTGCTGATTATGCTGAAGTTGGAGTGCATCCTTCATTTGCATCAAACCGTGAGCCCGAACGCCTGAAGGTTGAAATTGCCCGTTTGCGTTCGATACTTCACAGTGAAATTGTGCGTAGCCGTCAGCATTTTTTAATGCTGAAATTTCCAGACACTTATCGAAACCTGATTGACCGAGATGTTACGGATGACTATTCGATGGGATATGCGAATGAAATTGGTTTCAGGGCAGGAATTTCATCGCCATTTAATTTCTACGATCTCGATTACGAAGCTGAGACAAGTTTGCGGGTTCATCCGTTTGCAGTAATGGATGCTACATTGAATCTATATATGAAACTTACACCAGCTGAGGCTACAGAGCGGGTGAAACAACTTGCAGATACTGTAAGAACTACAGGCGGAACGTTTATGATTCTCTGGCATAACGAAACCCTCAGTGAAGAGTGGCAGTGGAAAGGCTGGAGAACTGTTTTTGAAACAATAACAGAATACGCGCTCGATGACAAGCAGCGCATAAAGGCAAAAAAATATTCAGTATGATTAAGCATCTCAGGCATCATGAAATTGACCGCGACCGTTGGGATGCCTGTATCCGGCAATCATTTAATGGAATCATTTATGCCTATTCCTGGTATCTGGATATTGTTTGTCAGCCCTGGGAAGCATTAGTAAAAGGTGATTATGAAAGTGTAATGCCACTTACGGCAGGACGAAAAGCGGGGATTTCATATTTATATCCGCCATTTTTTGTGCAGCAGCTTGGTGTTTTTTCGGTAAAGAAATTAACGGCTGATGATGTAGCTAAATTTCTTGATGCAGTACCTGCTAAATTCCTTTACCGGGAGATTAACCTTAATACCTTTAATAAAGCCACATCTTTAAGCGGGTATGAGTTACATCCGCATCTTACGCATGAACTAGATTTGATTAAATCTGCCGAACAATTTCAGGCCGATTATGCTGAGAATACAAGCCGTAATTTAAAAAAGGCTCTGAAGAATAATCTGCAGTTTACATCAACACCATCCCGGGAAGAAATTATTACGTTATTCAGAAATGGCCGTGGCCGAGATGTAAAAGCACTTCGTGAGCCGCAATATGATGTTCTTCGGCAGTTGCTTCAGGCACTGGATGCCCGCGGCAGATTGCATTCCCGTGGTGTTATGAACGAAAACGGAGAACTTATTGCCGGGGCATTTTTTATTGATGCAAACGGAAAAGTAATTTTTCTTTTTTCGGGATTAAGTGAGTCCGGTAAAGAGGCCGGTGCAATGTTTGCGTTGATCGATAAGTTTATTACTGAGAATGCGCATAAAAATCTTGTTCTTGATTTTGAAGGTTCAGATGATAAACAGCTTGCCCGTTTCTAT
This sequence comes from Bacteroidota bacterium, assembly GCA_046335555.1. GTDB lineage: Bacteria > Bacteroidota > Bacteroidia > Palsa-965 > Palsa-965. The sequence goes on along the minus strand of JBKDHA010000052.1, from coordinate 5,992 downwards.
CGCGGTTTCGGCGCGAAAGAATGTGTATATTTACAAGCCCGCAGTAACCGGCTTCCGTGGTTGCTGCGCTGGTTGAAACGATAAACACTTTCTTTTACCGCTCTATGGTCATTGACTTCAGCAAGCAGCAATCTATCATTAGTGTTTACATGGCAGAAATGCGCGATGTTACACTTCAGAAAGATCCGATGCGTTTCCGGCGTAATCTTGAACGCATTGGAACGCTGATCGGTTTTGAAATCAGCCGCAAGCTCGAATATGAAACCCGCGATGTAACAACGCCGCTCGGCATTGCACAGGCTAATGTTCTCAAAGAACAACCTGTAATAGCTACAATTTTACGTGCCGGACTTCCGCTGCACAATGGACTGTTGCAGGTGTTTGATTATGCCGAAAATGGATTTATTTCGGCATACCGCAAGCACCACAAAGACGGCACATTTGAAGTTTTTGTAGATTACATGGCCTGCCCGCTGATTGACGACAAAGTGCTTATTCTTTGTGATCCGATGCTGGCCACCGGTACATCAATGGTTATGACTTATCAGGCGCTTCTGCGTCGCGGCCGCCCCAAGCATGTGCATATTGTTTCGGCAGTTGCCAGCGTTGCAGGTGTAGAATATACGCGCCGCAATATGCCGGAAAATGTAACGATATGGACCGGCGCAATCGACGAAGAATTAACCGCGCAGTCATACATCGTACCCGGTCTGGGCGATGCGGGTGATTTGGCTTACGGAGCAAAAGTTTGATTTTCCTTAAACAGCACTATGAGTATTGAAGAAATAGAGAAAATAGGTGCGCTGTTGATTATGGGTGCTACCAAATTTCTTTTTTCGCCACCCCTGGCCGAATATCTGGGCTACAATTTCTGGCATTCGTTTGTGTACACCACATCAGGAGGTGTGATAGGCATTCTGGCCTTTACATTTGGTGGTGATTGGTTGGTTGCAGCCTGGCGCAAATTAATCGGTTGGATTAAAAATCTGTTTGTTGCCCGTGAAAAACGAGTGCAAAATTCGGCGCCTCAAAAATTTACCCGCACAACCCGTTTTATCGTTCGCACACGCAAAAGTTTTGGGCTAATGGGACTTGCGCTGATTACGCCGTGTATCATCTCAATACCAATCGGCACATTTGTCATTAACAGGTTTTATACCAAGAAGTGGAAAATTCTGCTGGCCTTGTTTGGCTCGCTGTTATTTTGGTCGCTGCTGCTGAATTATCTGGCACAAGTGCTTCATCTTTCGCAATATTTTAATTTTTCTGATAAATAAGTCTTTGCGTTACAAACATCTTTTTTTTGACCTCGACCGCACGCTCTGGGATATGGAGCGCAATGCAAACGAAACACTTTCAGATCTGTTTGTACAGTTTGGATTGAGAGAACGGGGGATCGAAAACTCAACGCTGTTTATTGAACATTACAATCACTATAACGATTTATTGTGGGATCGTTACAGACGTAAATTGATAGATAAAGCAACTTTACGCGCATTACGTTTCCGTCAAACATTAGCACATTTTAATATTCACGATAAAAAACTTTCTCATCAATTCGATATTGCCTATCTGGAACAGGCTCCGCTCAAAAACAACTTGATACCGGGAGCTTTGGCATTACTTGAAGAATTAAAAGATTTATATCAAATCCATATAATTACTAATGGATTTCAGGAAGTTCAACATAATAAGATTAACAATAGCGGACTATCCGGCTACCTGAAAACTATTATAACATCTGAAGATTGCGGATATACTAAACCAGATTATCGTATATTTACACACGCACTAAAATTGACGGGAGGGGAATCCGGCAATTCGCTAATGATTGGTGATGATCTCAATGTTGACATCACCGGTGCTCGTGATGCCGGTTGGCATCAGGTGTATTTTAATCCGCAAGGAAATCAGCACAGCGAAGCAGTGACGTATGAAATAAAAGAATTGAAAGAACTAATTCAAATTCTCAGGTCATGACCGAAAACAAAGCACGCGATATTATTCGCGATGAATCAATCCTCTGGATTAAGCTTGACAATGGTACAATTTCAGCCCGCAGTATGTTTCCTGACGGCCCGGAGCTCGGAAATTTCCGCGGAACCGCAGCCAGCGGAAACAGTCCGAAGATTTATGCAATCGTAAATACCGACGGAATCTGCATTATTGGTAAAACACGTTTGCCGCTTTCACTGCGGTTTTGGTTTGGTTTAGATAAAAAGAAAAGCGGTCGTCTTCGCGCAAATGCAAAACCCCGCAAAGCTGATGAGCGTTGGAAATCAATGCGCGAAGCTGTAATGTGCGTTTGGGAACTTGATGAAAGCGTAGCTACCGATGATAACGTTCTCGACCGCATCGAAGCTGAAATGGTTTACCGCATTCGCCAGTATTCTGGTAATTGGCCGCTTTTCCAGCAGGAAATTCGCCTGAGCAATGTTGAAATGCCACGCATCGAGCAGAACCTTGTTCGTCTTGCACTTCGCAGCATCAACAATGTTGAGAAACAACTCCGCAAAAAATCATCACCCTGGGCAGACAAACCGAAAGCCCGTGGTCGTGCTGCCGGCAAAAAGGCGAAATAAACAGCATACAACATTCCCCGAAATTACAAACCGGCGGCTTTCTTACAGAATGCCGCCGGTTTGGCGTTTAAGGGTAACAAAAAAGCCGTCTCCCGAAATTGAGGAAGACGGCTTTTTGTATTTCAATCAGCAGATTACTGCGGCTTAGCTGCCGGAGCCGGAGCGGGTGCCGGAGCAGGTTGTGCTGCTTGCTTGTCTTTGCAGCAACCACCAGCTTGTCCGTCTTTAGAACAAGCCTTACCATTAGCAGCTGCACCTGATGTGCTGCAATCTGCTTTTTTAGATTTTTTCTTTTTCTTCTTGTCATCACCACCTTTTACCATTTCGATTTTGGTGCCGGTGAATGTTGCCACTGCAGTTGCAGATGCTGTTCCCACCAATCCGGTGAGTGCAAGAACGATGAATAATTTTTTCATTTCGGTATGTGTTTTTATGAATGACTTACTAATTCAGTGCAATAAAAATACCAAAAATCTCCCAAAGCACAATATGTATGAAAGATTTGTGATTTATTGTCAAATTAATTGAACGAGGCAATAACTGTTTCTCCGCCGCGAACGACTTGATTTAATGCCACATCAATTTTAGTTCCGACAGGCAGGAAAATATCAACGCGTGAACCAAACTTAATAAAACCAAACTCACCGCCCTGTGTTGCTTTATCGCCTTCACGGGCATAATACACAATGCGGCGGGCAAGCGCTCCTGCAATCTGGCGGAACAATACTTCTTGTCCGGTATCGGTTTTTACAACTACTGTGCTGCGTTCATTATCGGTTGATGATTTCGGATGCCAGGCTACAAGGTAAAGTCCCGGATGATATTTCACATACTGCACTATTCCGGCTACCGGATAGCGATTTACGTGAACATTGAAGGGCGACATAAATACAGAAATCTGAATGCGCTTGCCCTTGAAATATTCGGGCTCTTCAACTTCTTCAATAACTACAACTTTTCCGTCGGCCGGAGCAATTACATGAGCTGCATTGGCAACTGTATTGCGTTTCGGGTTGCGGAAAAACTGAAGAACAATGTAGAGTAGTCCGAGGGTAAGTATAAGTGTGATCCAGTTGGCAATGCCAAACGAAGGATCAATCATATACATACCGGCATTGAGAACGCCGATAAAGATCAGGGCAACTGTAATGGTAAAAGTTCCTTCGCGGTGAAGCATGGTTGTAGCGTTTTAACTGGCGGCAAAGATAGTACAATGCCGGTGTATTCTTTTATTCACAAAAAGAACACCTGTTCCGATAGTCGAAACAGGTGTTCCCGTTATTTTACTGAAGGCGATTAATAATTGCCTTTGTAGCGGATAGCTTTGTCAACTTTCTTGAGTGCGGTAATATAAGCACCAATACGCATGCTGGTTTTGAACTGCTGTGCATTGAACCACACGTTTTCAAAAGCCTGACTCATAGAGGCATCGTGCTTGGTGTTTACTTCTTCTTCGCTCCAGTAATGGCCGTACTTGTTTTGTACCCATTCGAAGTAAGAAACGGTAACACCGCCGCCGTTTGCCAGAACATCAGGTACAACGATAATGCCTTTGTTGTTGAGGATTTCATCGGCATCAGCTTCTGTGGGGCCGTTTGCGCCTTCAACAATAAGTTTGGCTTTGATATCGCCGGCATTTGCGCCGGTAATTACACCCTGAATAGCGGCCGGCACGAGCAGGTCAACATCAAGTGTAAGCAGTTGAGAGTTGGTAATGAGTTCGGCACCGGCAAAGCCTTTGAGTGTGTTTCCGTTTCCGGCAGCATACTTCAGGGCGTTTTCAATATCAATGCCTTTTTCATTGTAATAAGCACCGGTATGGTCAGAAATACCGAGGACTTTAATGTTTTTGCCGGCAAGCAAACGGGCTGCATGCGAACCAACGTTTCCGAAGCCCTGAACAGCTGCGGTAGCGCCTTTGTGGTTGATGCCCATTTTTTTCATAGCTGCCAGAGAAGCTACCATAACACCGCGGCCGGTTGCAGCCTCGCGGCCTTTTGATCCGCCAAGTGTAAGGGGCTTTCCGGTTACAACGCCCGGTGAATCTTCACCCTGAATGCGGTTGAACTCATCGAGAAGCCAGGCCATTTCGCGTTTGCCTGTACCCATATCGGGAGCCGGAATGTCTTTGTTTACGCCAAATACATCGGCCATTGCGCGGGTATATGCACGGGTGAGGCGCTCAAGTTCGTCAACCGACATGGTGCGCGGATCACACTTGATACCGCCTTTGCCGCCGCCGTAGGGCAGATTAGCAATAGCGCATTTGAAAGTCATCCAAGCTGCAAGTGCACGCACTTCGTCTGAATTTACATCCATGGCATAGCGGATGCCACCTTTTGAAGGACCGAGGTGAGTTGAGTGTACCGTGCGGTAGCCTTCAAATACTTTAATGCTGCCGTCGTCCATTTTAACGGGGAGGCTGACAGCTACTTCTTTTTTGGGATGACGAAGTACTTCGGCTACTTCCGATGCAAGACCGAAGATTTCAGCCGCTTTGTCGAGGCGGGCCAGAACTGCGTCAAACATGCTGTGAGCAGCGGGTTCATTGGCTTGTGCCTTCTTGGTTGATGATGCCATAAGGTTCTTGTTAGTTCGTACTCAATCGTGTTGAGGCTGCGAAATTAGGAATTTTTACGGTTTATACGGGGTAGTTTCATCTCAGGTTAACATGACCGCAATCAGTAGCGGAGCAGGAGATAAGTAGTTACAAACGGTGAAGCCAGCAACACAGCGTCAAAACGGTCTAGAATGCCGCCGTGTCCGGGCAGGATATTACCTGAGTCTTTTATTCCAATGCTGCGTTTAAACATGGATTCGGTTAAATCGCCGAGCGTGCCGGTTGCGGCTACAATGCCTGCCATCACCATCCAGTCAAACACCGGAAGTCCACGCAGGAAGTACCAAACGATCCAAGCTGCCGCAATGGTGAAAATCATTCCGCCGATAAACCCTTCCCAGGTTTTTTTCGGTGAAATGCGCTCGAATAATTTGTGTTTTCCGAAAAAACGGCCGCATACATACGCAAGGCTGTCGCTGGTCCAGAGAATAATGAAGAAGCCGAGGAGGATTTTGCCGTAATATATTGTATTGGAAGAGGGCATAATAGCTGTTTGTTTTGGAGCTATTGTAAATGCCCATAGTGCGAAGGGTAAAGCCACATAAATCCAGCCCATAAAGGTATAAGCAAGATTGGTAAATGGCTTGTCGCTTTTGGTGTAGAGTTCAAAAAAGAAAGGAAGGAAAAGTAGCGGAACCGGAACAAGAAATAAACTCCTTAGTGAATGATATCTTGCAAGAAAAAATGCTGCAAAAATCAGTGCGCCCACCGCGGTGCCATATATCCGCCACGGCGCAGCGGGTACGTGTGCCGAAAGGCGATAAAATTCCCAAAGCCCGAGAATGGTGAT